>JANNEJ010000925.1:0-2100 GCA_031378585.1 Acidobacteriota bacterium
GTGCGGGTTGATCCACTCGATCTTGGTGACGGGCCCGCGCAACGTGACTGGCGCGTTCGCGTCGAACTCAGAGGAGAAGGCGTGATGGGCCAGCAGGGAGGCGCTGGCGCTGAGCAACACGGCGGCAATCCCCGCAATCCAGGGCTTCAGTAGCATCGTTCCGACCTCCGCGCCGACCCCAGGAAGAGCCGACTCCCGGCCGTGGCGCGGTCGGAGCATAGCATCATCACCCCTTTACCGGCCCCTCGGCTTGAGCGACACTACGCCTCATGACACGCCAGCACCTCGCCCTTGCCGCCGCCGCTCTCGTCATCGGGTCCGTTGTGGTCGGGTCGCTCGGGGCGCAATCCCCGGCGCCTGCGCCGGGCGCGACGCCCGCGGCCTGGACCATGCCGCGGATGCCCGACGGCCATCCGGACCTGCGCGGTGTGTGGGGCAACAACAGCGTCACGCCCATGACGCGTCCTCGGCAGTGGAAAGACAAGACCGCGCTGACCGACGCCGAGCTCGAGGAATTGAAGCGCATCGCGTCGGAGTACGTCGATCAGGGCGGCGACGCGATCTTCGGCAACTTCGTCCAGCAGATGCTCGATGCCAAGGACAAGGGCGCGTTCAGCCAGGTGTCGTACGACCCGACCACCGGCAACTACAACCAGTTCTGGATGGCCGACCGCGAGTGGGACAACCGCACGTCGCTTGTCACCGACCCGGCCGACGGCCAGTTCCCGCCGCTCACGCCCGAGGCGGAGGCCAGGCGCGAGGCCGCTCGCACGGCGCCGAAGACGCGCGGGCCCGCCGATGGCCCCGAAGACCGGCCGCTGTCGGAGCGCTGCGTGTCGTACGGCGCGCCGCGCACCGGCGCCAACTACAACAGCTACGTGCAGATCCTCCAGTCGCCACAGACGACGGTGCTGCTGCAGGAGATGATTCACGACGCGCGCATCGTGCCCATGTCGGGCGCGCCCCATCTGCCGAAGCATATTCGGCAGCTGCACGGCGACCCGCGCGGGCGATGGGAAGGTGACACGCTGGTTGTCGAGACCACCAACTACCTCAACGGCTTTCAGGGATCGACCCGCGACGTGACGCTGACCGAACGTTACACGCGGGTCAGCGAGCAGTACATCGACTGGCAGGTAACCGTGAGCGACCCGGCCACCTGGACCAAGCCGTACACGTTCCTGGTTCGCCTGAAGAAGACCGGCGGGCTGGTCTACGAGTACGCGTGCCACGAAGGCAACTACGCCATGGAAGGCATCCTGGCCGGCGCGCGCCGCGAAGAGTCGCAAGCTAAGCGCGTCAGATAACCCACGCAAGGTCAGCGGCGCCGTTCAGGACTACGCTGCCATAATCAGGAGTACTCGAATGAGACTGCGAGTGACCGCCCTCGGCCTGCTGGCCTGCATCGCGACTGTGATGCCGGCCGCAGGACAGACGCCCGCGCCGACCTTCAGCAAGGACGTCGCCCCGATCTTCTATTCCCGGTGCGCCGAGTGCCATCGCCCGACGATGTTTGCGCCGATGTCGCTTTTGACCTACGACGAGGCACGCCCCTGGGCGCGGTCGATCCGCCAGCGCGTCGCGGCGCGCACGATGCCGCCCTGGAACGCCGACCCCAACCACGGCAAGTTCCGCAACGACCCGAGCCTCAGCGAGAAAGAGATCGCCACAATCACCGCGTGGGTTGACGCCGGTGCGCCCAAGGGCAACGACACGGACTTGCCGGCCCGGCCCACCTTCGCGGACGGCTGGACCATCGGCACGCCCGACGTCGTATTCGCGACGCCCGAGCCGTTCACGATCCCGGCGGCCGGTGAGATTCCGTACCAGTACGTGCGCATCCCGACGAACCTGACCGAAGAGAAGTGGATCCAGGCGCTCGAGATCCGGTCGAGTTCGCGGACGCACGTGCATCACGTGATCGCGTACACGCAGCCCTCCGACGCCCCGCTGCAGACCAACGGCGCGCTCGGGGCCGGCAACATCGGCGGCACCACGCCCAATAAGCCCGGCGTGCGCTACCCCGACGGCGTGGCCCGTCGCATCGCCGGCAACACCGACATCGTGCTGCAGATGCACTACACGACCAACGGCGAGGCC
>JANNEJ010000935.1:0-4063 GCA_031378585.1 Acidobacteriota bacterium
GACGACCTTGCCGCCCTTGCGCCCCTGGTCTGCGCCAGGCCACACCCCTGCCATTCGAGCGCGCGCTCGGCGCGCATCACACGCTCGAACGAGCGCGGTTACAGGTGCATCTGCCCGACCAGCTTCGAGTAGCGGCGATCGGGCCGGAGCGCGTCGAAGATCGGATGGACGGCCAGGTACATCAGCAGTGGGTCGCGCTCGTCGAGGGCTCGGTGGATGAGCTCGAAGGCAGCGTCCATCTCCGAGAAGGCCGCGTGAACCAGGCCACGGGTCAGCGGGCTCTGATAGGGGCCGCCGTCTGCGCCGCCCTCGTGCGAGAGCAGACGCATGACCTCGTCGCGCTTGCCGGCACAGGCCAGCGACACGGCCAGCGCCTGGACCGTCGCGCTCGCACCCCCGCCGGCGTCGACCGCTTTCCGGCCGATGGCGTGGGCTTCCGCGAACTTGCCCTGGAACGTCAGCGCGTAGATCAACTCGACCTGCACGAGCAGTTGACCGGGATCGAGGGCGAGCCCACGACGGCACGACACTTCGGCTTCGGCAAACCGCCTCATGCATGTGAGCACGCGGCCGCGATTGCCGGCGTACATGGCCGACAGCGGGTCGAGCTCCACGGCGGTGTCCAGTTCCACGAGCGCCTCGTCAAACCGGCCGGTCCCGAGGAGGCTGATGAGTCCGCGTAACTCGTGAACCCGGGCAGACGCGGGCGCCGCCGCCAGGGCCCGCTGAAACATGCGCTCGCAGCCGGGCCAGTCCAGGTCCATCCACCCCGTCACGAGCGCGACGACAGCGTGCGCTTCCCCGTGATGCGGGTCCACCGCCAGCGCGCGGTCGGCCAGCGCCTTCGCCTGGGGAAGCGCCTCGCGCGGGTCGACGAACATGTACGCCGACATCACGTGGTAGAACGCCTGCAACACGAGGGCGTCGGGATAGCGCGGATCCAGATCGAGCGCGCGGCGGGCGCAGGCCAGGGCCCGCTCCGCCCCCTCGGGCGTGAACTGCGAGAAGTAGTGGCGCCCTTCGAGCAACGCCTCGTATGCCGCGACGTTTCGTGTCGAACGCGGAGTCGGGCCGGCGGCCACGCCGAAGCTGAGGTGCAGCTTCTCCACGATGGCCGTGGCGATCTCGTCCTGGATCGCGAACACGTCCACCAGGTCGCGGTCGAAGCGCTCGCTCCAGATGTGCGATTGGTCGACGGCATCGATCAGCTGTGCCGTGATCCGCAACCGCTCACCGGCCTTGCGCACACTGCCTTCGAGCACCGTGCGAACGCCCAGGGCTTCCCCGACCTTCCGCACGTCGTGCTCGCCGCGAAAACGGAAGGCCGACGTGCGCGCGATGACCCGCAGGCCCGGAAGTCTGGTGAGGGCGTTGATGATCTCGTCCGACAACCCGTCGCTGAAGTACTGGTTCTCGGGGTCGGCGCTCAAATTGGCGAACGGGAGCACCGCAATGGACCGGGCGGGGGCGGCCTCGACAACCGGTTGAGGTCCGCTCGCGCGTGCCTCGGACGGCACGTCCAGTCCCGCCTTGCGAAGGCCGTCGATCAGGCGTTCCCTGTACTCGCGGTCCCACCACTTCTCGAGATCGCTGCGCAACGTAGCGGCGCACTCGGGCCGAAGCGTGATCAGATCCTGCAGGGCTTGCCTGGCCGCATCGCGTTCCCCGAGTTGCCCGCAGGCCGCGGCTTTCATGAACTGCATGCCCCAGTGGCCCGGCATATTGACCTTGAGCGCGAAACCGAGCGCCCCGCGGTCGTCGCCCCGGCGGTATGCGTCGTAGAAGTTCGCATACCAGTACCAGCCGGGGTGGTGAGGATTGAGCTGCTTGGCGCGCTCCGCCAGCGCCAGGCCGCGCGCCGAGTCGCCCGCATAGGTCAGCAGCTCGCCGAGGAACGCGATGGAGTTGCCGTCCATGGGGTTCAGGGTGGCTGCCCGCTCCGCCGCGTTCCGGAAACTCGGGAGGTCCTTCACGAAGAACAGCGCCTGGGCAAGGCTGAAATGGGCCAGGTGAGAAGATGGTGCGACTTCGACGGCGCGACGCGCAGCGGTCAGCCCGCGCGGCAGCGCATCCGCGTCGAGGCCGAATCCCTGCGCGTAGTCCTGGACGCACAGCAGCGCCAGCATGGCCCAGGCATCGGCATAGGCCGGCGCCGTGCGCACCGCCAGCTCCAGGCCCGAGCGGGACGCGGCCAGGTCTTGGGCGGTGATCCGCTCGAAGTAGCCAAAACTGCGAAGCACGGCCTCATAAGGGCTCAACTGGTCGGACGGGCGGGTGCGCGCCGCCTCGGTCATGCTCCGGGGCAGAACCCCGTGGAGGTCCGCCACCGTCGAGACAATCCGCGGGACGAGTTCGTCTTGCAGGGCGAAGATCTCTTCGGGAACGAACGGCCGATTGTAGGTGTCCGCCCACAGATGCACGCCCGTCGCCGTGTCGACCAGCTGCACCGAGACGCGGAGCACTCCACCCGCCTGGCGCAGGCTCCCATCGATCACGTAGCGCGCGCCGAGGTCCTTGCCTGCGGCCCGCACGTCGACGGCCACGTTGCCGTACTGCGACGTGGTGCCTCGCGAGATGACCCGCAGGTAGGAGAACCGCGAGAGGCCGGTCACAATCTCTTCGGCGAACCCTGCGGCGAGCCCCGCGACATCCGCGCTGGTGCCGGTGTATTTGAAGGGCAGCACCGCGACCCAGAATCCTTCATCGGTCCTAGCGGCGGCCGGGGCCGAACTCACGGCCCCGGTGACCGGCACGCCACTGCTGTCCAGCGGAGCAACCCTGACGCCGCGGAGCGCACTCGCAGCGTCTCTCGCTGTCTGGAACCTGAGGGCGGGATCCTTCTCCAGGCAACGCGTGATCACGGCGACGAGCGCTGGCGGTGCGTCTGGCCGGAGCGCCGACACAGGTGGCGCCGGGTCACGCAGGATCGCGGCAAACACGCCGGCCGTGGATCCTCCGTCGAACGGCCGTCGGCCCGTCGTCATCTCGTGCAGGACCACACCGAGCGAGAACAGGTCGGTGCGGTGATCGACCTCGCGACCCTGCACCTGCTCCGGCGACATGTAGGGCCCGGTCCCCATGACGACGCCGGCGTTCGTGCGCATGACCGTGGCCTGGTCGGCGGCGCCTTCGGCGGGCGCGTTCCCGGTCGAGAAGCGGGCAAGACCGAAGTCCAGCACTTTGATCCCGCCGGAAGTGGACGCCATCACGTTGGCGGGCTTGAGGTCGCGGTGGATGATGCCCCGCTCATGGGCGGCGGCGAGCGCGTCGGCAAGCGCCGTCGCGACGGCGAGGATGCGTGGGATCGCCATCGGGCCCTGCGCGATGAGGCGGTCCATCGACCGCCCTTCGACCAGCTCCATCGTCAGGAAGTGGAGGCCGCTTGCCTCCTCGACCGAGTGAATGGTCACGATGTTGACGTGGCTGAGGGCGGCAACGGCGCGGGCCTCGCGGCGAAAGCGCTCGACCATGTCCGGGTTCGACGCCATCGCCGCCGGCAGGATCTTGAGGGCCACGTCGCGTTCAAGCTTCGTGTCCGTGGCGCGATACACCTCTCCCATCCCGCCGGCGCCAAGCAGCGGGCCAACGATGTAGTGACCGAGTCGGGAACCGGATGCGAGGCTCACGGATAAGGGGCCGCTTTGAAAGTTGCGGCGTTCGATTCTAGCTGAACCGGCCGCGGCGACACGATCGAGTGCGGGCCAACGGATGCGCTCTCGACGCGTCGCGGTATAGTGACCAAGGCTGGCGCGCGCCGCCGCAGCGCAAGAGAGTGTCCCCTATGCTCGCGTGGATCCCGGCGGTCGTGCTGACGTGGTGTGCGATCGGCGTGTTGGTGTCCGTGCCTTTCCTGCTGTTTGCCGTAGGCCGCGCGGTGGAAGGCGCCGTGGGCAGCTCGATCGCCTTCAGGCTCGTCGTGCTGCCGGCGGCAACGGTGCTGTGGCCGGTCATCCTGCTTCTCTGGATCATGTCGCGCACCCGGGATCGGCACGCATGACCCGCGGTCAACGACGCGCACATCTCATGCTGTGGTTGGCGCTGGCGCCGCTGCTCCTGCTGCTCG
>JANNEJ010000320.1:0-5612 GCA_031378585.1 Acidobacteriota bacterium
ATGATCGGCGCACCGGTGCGGGTAAATGGCTTGTGCAGCGCCACCATCAATTCAGCCGCGCGCGGGTCTTCGGCGCCGATGACGACCCGGTCGGGCTTCATGAAATCGTCGACCGCCGCGCCCTGCTTCAGGAACTCCGGGTTGCTCACGACACTGAAGGAGTGGGTGGTCTCGCGGCTGATGACGTCGCGGACCTTCTGCGCCGTGCCGACCGGCACGGTGCTCTTGTCGACGATGACCTTGTAGCCATTCATCGCCTTGGCAATCTGCTTGGCGACGCCCATGACATGCCGCAGGTCGGCGGAGCCGTCCTCGCCCTGAGGCGTTCCGACGGCGATGAACACGATGGTCGACTGGCGCACGGCCTTGGCCAGGTCGGTCGTGAACACGAGCCGCCCCTCGGCCTTGTTGCGCCGTAACAGGTCTTCGATGCCCGGTTCGTAGATAGGACTCTTGCCGCGCCGAAGCATCCGGATCTTCGCCTCGTCCTTGTCGACGCACATCACGTCGTTGCCGCTCTCAGCAAGACACGCGCCGACCACCAAGCCGACATAGCCCGTCCCTACCACTGCGACCTTCATGCGCCTCTCCGATACTGGCCTGCCGCCACGGCGGGCTCGCGAAACAAGTCACGCTACCACTGGCCGAATATGGGTGTCAACATACTGACCCACAAGGACTTGTCGTCCTGATGGGCTCGTGGTACCGTTCCCGGACGTGCACGTGATCGTCGACTACCGCCCGGCGCTTCGGGCCAGAACCGGCATCGGTGAGTATGTCCATGAACTGGCGCGAACGCTGGCGGCCAGTGCCGGCGACTCCCGCTCGGTCACGCTGTTCTCGAGTTCGTGGGCCGACCGGGTCGACCCCCGCGTGGCTCGCGACATTCCCGGCGCCGCCGTCCTCGACTTCCGCGTGCCAGTGCGCGCCTTGACCTGGGCGTGGCACCGCCTCAACTGGCCGCCCATCGAAGCTCTGACCGGCACATGTGACGTCGTGCATTCGCCGACGCCCCTGCTGGTACCGGCGGCGCGTGCGGCGCAAGTGGTGACGGTCTTCGACCTGCACTTCCTCAGTCATCCAGACCAGGTGGCCGGTACCGTGCGCCGCGACTTCGCGCCCCTGGCGCGGGCCCACGTAGCGCAGGCCGATCACGTGATTGCCGGGTCGGCGTACGCTGCCACGCTGGTCGCCCGCGACCTCGGCGTGCCCGCGCACAAGATCACGAGTGCGCCGCTCGGGCCGCCGGCGTGGGCCGCCGACGTGCGCGCTGCCCGCCAAGGCCGCCGCGGCGACCGATTCGTCTTCATAGGCACCCTCGAACCGCGCAAGAACGTGGGCGTGCTGCTTGACGGCTACGCGCAGTTGCTCGCGCGCCGGCCCGACGCGCCGCCACTGGTACTGGCTGGCCGCGTGACAGGCGCCGCGCGCGAGTGGGCCGCGCGTGCCGCGGTTGCGCCCCTGGCCGGACACGTGACCCTGCCGGGCTACGTGAGCGACATGGAGCGACGGTCGCTATACACGCACGCGCGGGCGGTCGTGGTGCCGTCGCTTGACGAAGGCTTCGGACTGCCGGCCCTGGAAGCCATGGCCTGCGGAGTCCCCGTCGTGGTGTCGCCGGTGGGCGCGCTGCCGGAGGTGGTCGGAGACGCGGGTCTGTACGCCCCGGCTGATGCGCCAGCCGCGTGGGCCGACGCGCTCGACGCCTGTCTCGACGACACTCGCGCGGCCGATCTGGCGGCGCGCGGGCGGGCGCGGGCGGAGGCATTTTCGTGGTCGCGCACTGCTGAAGCCACGTGGCGGGCCTACGAGGCGGCCGTGCGCGCGCGACGGGAGCGTCCCTAGTGCACATCGCGGTCGACGCGCGTGAGCTCACCGGCCATCAGACCGGAGTGGGACGGTATCTCTCGGAGTTGCTGACCGAGTGGCACACGGCGGGCGTTCGGCAGCGCCATACGTTTTCTCTGTACGCACACACGGAGCCGCCGCGTGTGCTGCCGGGCTGGCAGGACGCCTGGCGCGTCGTGCCTGGAAACGGCGGCACCCGCTGGGAGCAATGGAACTTCGCCCGAGCGCTTGGCACACGTCGTCCCGATGTGCTCTTTGCCCCCGGCTACACCGCGCCCCTCTTCTGCCCAGCGCCGGTGGCGCTTGCCGTCCACGACGTGTCGTTCTTCGCGCATCCCGAGTGGTTCTCGCGGCGTGAGGGCCTGCGTCGGCGGCTCTTCACCGCGTGGTCGGCGCGGCGCGCGCGGGTCGTAATCGCGCCGTCGGCCTGCTCGGCCTCGGAGGTCGCGCGGTACGTGGGCCTTGATGCCGCACGGGTGCGACTGGTGTACCTCGCCGTGCGCGAGCCTCCCGCTCCGCCGGCTGAGGCGCGCGAGCCGGTCGTCCTGTTTGTCGGCTCGCTCTTCCAGCGGCGGCGGGTCGATGTGCTCATCGAGGCGTTTGCGGAAGTGGCACGGACCCGTCCGCGTGCGCGCCTCGAGATCGTCGGCGAAAATCGTACGACCCCGCGTGTAGACTTCGCGGCGGCGATCGCGGCGCGGGGTCTCGACGGCCGCGCGCGTCTCCGCCACTGGGTCGATGAGACCACGCTGGACACGCTCTATGGCCAGGCCGCGGTCTTCGCCTTCCTGTCGCAGTACGAGGGCTTCGGCTTCACGCCGCTCGAGGCCATGGCGCGCGGCGCGGTGCCGGTCGTGCTCGACACGCCGGTGGCGCGCGAGATCTACGGCGAGGCCGCCGTGCGGGTGCCCGACACGCCCACGCTCGTCACAGACGTCGCTGCGGCGCTTGCGACCCTGCTCGATGACGTCGACGCGCGGGTGAGGCTCCGCGCCGCGGCCAAGCCGGTTCTGGCCAGCTACCGCTGGGCGGACGCCGCGGCCAAAACGCTGGTGCTCCTGGAGGAGGCCGCCGGTGCCTGAGCCCTCACTCGCGATCGTCATCGTCAGCTACAACGTGCGCGCCGACCTCGGGCGGTGCCTGCAAAGCATTGTCGGCCGCACCACGCCCTACCCGACCTCGATTGTCGTCATCGACAACAGCTCGAGCGACGGCACGATGGACATGCTTCGGCGCGACTGGCCCAGCGTTCACGCGATTGCCGCGGAAGGCAACGTGGGCTTCGCCCGCAGCAACAACCTCGGCATCCGCGCCACGACCAGCGATCTTGTGCTGCTGCTCAATCCAGACACCGAGGTGCCCGACCATCAACTGCAGGTGCTGGTGCGCGCGCTGCTGGCCGATCCCCGTGCCGCCGCAGCCGGCCCCCGGCTGGTTGACGGGCAGGGCCAGCCTGAGCTGTCGTTTGGCCCGATGGTGAGTCCTTGGGGTGAATTCACTCAGCGCCGGCTGGTGCGCGCGTACGAGGCGGGTCACGCCTGGGCCAAAGCGCGGGTCGCGCACGTCACGCGCCAGCCAGGCACGCGCGACTGGGTCAGCGGTGCGTGCCTGCTCACCCGCCGCGCGGACCTCGACGCCGTGGGACTGTTCGATGAACGCTACTTCATGTACACCGAGGACGTGGACCTCTGCGCCGCATTCCGCGCGCGGGGACGGACCGTGCGGTTCGTGCCCGACGCCACCGTGCGCCACCTGCGAGGTCGGTCGGCGGCCGGGGCGCCGGCCGCAACCGAGGCGCGACGGCGGCAGAGCCAACTGGCCTTCTACCGGAAGCATCACCCGGCCTGGGCGCCCATGCTTGCCTGGTGGCTGCGGTGGCGTGGCGCCGATGTCCGCTAAACTGCCCGGACCCATGCGGATCGTCCTCGATGCCAGGAAATTGCACGACTTCGGGATCGGCACGTATATCCGCAACCTGGTGACCGGACTGGGCGCGCTCGACGCCACCTCCGACTACGTGCTGTTGACCAAGCCAGGCGACGCCGACGCCGCCTCGGCGGCAGGCCCCAATTTCCGTACGGTCGTGGAGCGCGCCAAGCCCTACTCGGTGGCCGAGCAGTGGCGAATTCCGATGGCAGTGGCCCGCGCGCACGCCGACCTGCTGCACGAGCCTCACTACGTGCTACCGCCGCTCACCCGGTGCCGTACCGTCGTCACGATACACGACTGCATCCACCTCCGCTTCCCCGAGTATCTGCCAGGCAAAGCGGCGTTTTTCTACGCGCACACGATGATGCGACTGGCAGCGCGCAAGGCCGACCGCGTGCTGACCGTTTCAGAGGCGTCCAAGCGGGACATCCTGCACTACACGGGCGTGCCGGCCGAAAAAGTTACCGTCATTCACAACGGGCTCGACGCGCGTTTCGCCGCGGCGCCAGATGCGGCCGCCATCGATCGGGTGCGGCAGCGCTTCCAACTCGACCACCCCTTCGTGTTGTATGTGGGCAACATCAAGCCCCACAAGAATCTTGAACGTCTGATCGCGGCGTTTGCGGCCGCGCGTCCTGCCGGCCCTGACGGACTGAAGCTGGTGGTGATTGGCGATGAGACCTCCAACTACCCGTCCGTCCGCCAGGCCGTGCACCGGCACCGCCTGGACAAACACGTACGCTTCTTCGGTTTTCTACCGGCGCCGACGCTCGTCGTGTTCTACCGCCTGGCGCAGGCGTTCGTCTTCCCGTCGCTCTACGAAGGCTTCGGCCTGCCGCCGCTCGAGGCGATGGCCAACGAGACGCCGGTCGTGACCTCGAACGTGTCGTCGCTTCCGGAAGTGGCAGGCGATGCCGCGCTGCTGGTCGATCCGTACGACGTGGCATCGATTGCCGACGGCATCCTCCGCGCCGTCACCGACGAGCCCTTGCGCCAGACGCTGATCGCGCGCGGTCGTGAACGCGCCCGGCACTTCTCGTGGGCAAAAGCCGCCGCCGACACGCTGGCCGCCTACCGCCATGTGCTCGGAGCCGGGTAGTGCGGGTCGCCCTGGTCCATGATTGGCTGACCGGCATGCGCGGGGGCGAAAAGGCCCTCGAGCGCTTGTGCGAGATCTTCCCCCAGGCTGAGCTCTTCACGCTTGTGCACGTGAAGGGGTCGGTGTCCCCGCTCATCGAAGACCGGCCCATCCACACGGCCTTCACGCAGCACCTGCCGCGCGTGGCACAGGCCTACCGCTACTACCTTCCCCTGTTCCCGTCGGCGATCGAGCGGTTTGACTTTCGGGGATTTGACCTTGTCGTCAGTTGCAGTCACTGCGTGGCCAAGTCCGTGGTCGTTCCCGAGGGCGTGCCACACGTCTGCTACTGCCTGACGCCCATGCGCTATGCCTGGGACCAGTTCGACGCCTACTTCGGCCCTCAGAAGGTGGGGCGCGTGGCCAGCGCCGCCCTTCGGCCGGTGATGAACCGATTGAGTCGCTGGGATCAGGCGACTGCGGGCCGTCCGAACCGCTATCTGGCTATTTCTCAGTATGTTGCCCGGCGGATTGGGCTGTACTATAATCGACAGTCGTCGGTCGTGTATCCGCCGGTCGACACGGAGTACTTCACGCCCGGCACCGGCGCACCCGGAGCCGCCTTCGTGATCGTGTCCGCCTTGGTTCCCTACAAACGTCTGGAGTTGGCCATCGACGCCGCTCACGCTGCGCACCTTCCGCTCGATATCGTTGGCGACGGCCCCGACCGGGCGAGCCTGGAGTCGCTGGCCGCACG
>JANNEJ010001001.1:0-3998 GCA_031378585.1 Acidobacteriota bacterium
CACGACCGGCGCCGGTTCCGGCACCGCGCACATCGCCGACGACCCGCGCGTGTCGTATCTCGTGGTCGAGTCGGCACAACTAGACTGGACGGCCACGCTCGACGAGGCCGTCGTAACCTCGCCGCCGCGCTGACGCGCGCCGCACACCTGGAGGCTCGATGAAGAGACTGTTCCTCACGATGGCCGTGCTGTTGGCCGTTGCGGCACCGGCGCGCGCGCAGCTGTCGCCGATGAATGCCGCCGGCGTCACCTACGGCCACGTGCACCTGAACGTGTCCGACATCGATGTTCACAAGAAGCTGTGGGTCGACACCTTCGGGGGCGTCTTCGTGCAGAAGGGGCCGCTCATCACGGTGAAGTTCCCCAACATGCTCATCGCCCTGACGAACAAAGCGCCCACGGGCCCGTCGCAGGGCACCGGGATGGATCACTTCGGCTTCAAGGTGCGCAGCCTGCCCGACATCCTGACCGAGCTGCGCGCGGCCGGCTACGCCGTGCAGAGCGAGTTCACGGGCACCGAAGGGTTTCCCAACGCCTATGTGCTCGGTCCCGACGGACTGCGCATCGAGATGCAGGAAGACAAGACGCTCTCGGCCAAGGCGATCCCGAACCATATCCACTTCTGGTCGGCGGAATTCGTGACCCTGCTCGACTGGTACGTCGACACGTTCTCGCTGACCAGGCGCACCCGCGGGAAGATCGCGACCACCGCCGATGCCGGCACCGTGAACCTCTCGTTCCAGACCAGCAAGGAGCCGGTGGTGGCCACCAAGGGCCGCGTCATCGACCACATCGGCTTCGAGGTGAAGGACCTGGCTGCGTTCTGCAAGAAACTCGAGGCCAAGGGCATCAAGTTCGACGTGCCGTTTCGCGACATACCGGCGATCGGGTTGAAGATCGCGTACCTCACGGATGCGGCGGGCGTCTACATCGAGCTGACTGAGGGCTACGACAAGTTCTAGGTTGCGGACCTCCGGCAAACGGGGCCTGGTGAATGGGCCGGGCCGCGGGTACATTGGCGCATGCCCACCATGCAGCCCTTGCCAGACGCCGAGGTCAACCCGCGCGTGAAGGCCGTGTTCGACGACATGCGGACGACGCGCGCCACCGACTACGTCAACAACTTCTGGCGCACCCTGGCCTTCGATCCCGCGTTGCTCGAAAGCACCTGGGCGGAGGGTGAAGCGGCTCATGGCGACGCCGTCGCTGCTGGACCCCCTGACGAAGGAGATGGTGTACATCGCCGTGTCGATCGTCAACGGCTGCGGCTACTGCGTGCACTCCCACACCGCGGCCGCGCGCGCCAAGGGAATGACCGAGCCTCAGTACGCGGAGCTGCTCGGCATCATCGCCACGGCGTCCAAGACCAACCAATTGGCCACGGCGCTGCAAGTCGCGGTCGATCCGGTCTTCTCCGCGGCGTCTTGAGCCCTGGCGCATGACGGTCGAGATCGCCGACGTCGTCCCGTTCTGGACGTCGCAGGTCATGCGCAACGAGAGCCTGCTGTTCATCGCCGAGTCCGCGCATGAACCAGCGTCAGCCACGCTGCTCTTTGCGCCCGACCACATCGCGGCGCTCGGCGGCGCCGACGGTGTGGCCGTGTACGCCGAAGGCGAGGACTACGCGGTCGACACATCGGCCGGACGGCTCTACCTCACGGCTGGCTCGCGGATTCCGTGTGTGACTCGGGCGGAGCTCTACGCATCGGCCGACGAAGGCAACGGAGGGTTCATGCATGTGCGCGGCGACCCGGCCATGCGCCTGCTCAGTGCCGAAGGCGACGTGTTCCACCGCCGGCGCCGTCCTGGCCGACGTGACGAGCCTGTGGCGAGACGTGCTCACCCGCAAGGGCGTCTACGCCCTGACCGGCAACGGCGTCAACCACCCCAACGACTTCGGCCATCGCCTGTACGCGCAAGTGATTCTGTCGCTGCTCGTCGACCCGTTGGACTGGGACCCGGCGAGCCAACTCAGCGGATTGCCCGCCGGGATGTGATCAGGGCCGGGCGGGTCGTGCCGCGGCCTTGGTTCTCGAAGAGACCGGAGTGCGGCCGGCGGCCGTCGCGCCAAAGCAGAAGTCGAGCATCGCGTTCAGCGGTCTGGCATCCCGCCGCAGCCGGCTTCGCAGTGCGGCCCCCTCCCAGCAGTCAACCAGCACGCTCGCCATCTGCCGGGGATTGGAGTCGGAGGGGATGTCGCCTCGGTGCTTCGCCTCTTCCAGACACGCGGCAATACGCCTGGCGATCTCGGACAGGCATCCCTCGATCTTGGCTCGGAACACCTCGCTCACGCCGGACAACTCCTGGCCGAGTCCACCCATCAGGCAGCCCATGTAGCCTTCGGTCTCATAGTGCTGGCGCGTCGTTTCGAAGAAGTGCCGCACGCGCGCGAGCGGTAGGCGCTCCGTGTCTTTGAGGCAGGCATCAAGTCCGGCATGCACCCCCTGCATGTACTGGTCGACGACCTGGAGCGCGAAGTCCTCTTTGTCCTTGAAATGGTGGTAGAACGACCCCTTCGGAATCCCGGTGGCCCCGAGCAGCGCCTGGATGCCCAGGTCGTGGTAGCCATGCTCCAGCAGCATGGTCAACCCGGCGTCAACCAGGCGCTGCTTGGTGGAATGCGTCACTCGCCCTTCACTTTTCCGATCATGTGGTTGATGACGTGGCTGTGCTCGCGCTGGGGGCTGAACATGACGATCTCGGCGTCGGCCTCGACTGTGACGTTGTGCCCAGGCGGCCAGTAGAAGAGATCGTTCGTGTTCACTGTCTCACGCGCGCCGTGTGCATCGGTCGTCGTCAGCTGGCCCCGCACGACGAAGCCCCAGTGTGGGCACTGGCACAGGTTACCTTCCAAGCCCTGGAAGAGCGGGGTGGTGTCAACGCCCGCTGCGAGCGTGAAGTACTCACCGCTGATCGTGGCGAATCCGGTCACGTCGCCGAAGTCCGTGTGCTGACGGATCACGGCCCCTGGAATTTCCATCTTGACGTCCACGTCGTCTTTGGCGACCCGCATGAGTGTGTCTCCTTTTTCCCGCGCGATTCTGCGACTAGACCGTTCGGTCTAGTGGAGAGGATACACCTTGTGCCGACGTTGTCGAACTACAATCTCGGGCAGCGACCGCGCGAGGCGGTTCGCCTAACGGGAGGGACGTTACATGGCCAAGGTGAAAGACGTGACGAAGACCGTGGTGCGAGGCGCAAAGGCGACGGCGGCACGGGTGGGGAAGCAGGCCGCTGCGATCGCCGACAGCAAGCCGGTCAAGCGGGCCGTCAAGCGGGCGAAGACAGCGGTTGCCAAGGCGCGGGTTGGGGCGTCGGCGCTTGCGTCGAAGGCCGCCGACAAGATCACGGGACGCGACAAGAAACGGAAGCGCGTCAAGGTGGCCCTCGCCGTGGCTGGCGCGGTCGTTGGCGCCGTGGCGGTGGCGGCGGCCAGTGTGGGCGCGGCCAAGGTTCGGAAGCGGTAACGGCTACGCCAGCAACGCGTCGGCCACGCGCTCGCCGCTCTCCATTGCGCCCTGGATCGACGCCGAGCTGCGGAAGTCGCCGGCCGTCCACACGCCCGGACGCACGGGCGCAGGCGCCGGGCGCTCGAGCGGCATCCGCACGGGCAGCGCCTGGGGGATGCGGTAGGTCTTCAGCCAGCGCCACTGCTGCACCTGCGTGCCGAACCAACCGCCCAGTTCGGTCTGCACCTGCTGGGCGATGGCCGCGTCGTCGCCGGAGGGCTCGCGCAGCACCGACACCGACACGAGCGCCTGGCCCGCCGGCGCGTAGTGCGGCGCCACGTCGCTCAGCACCGCCACGTTGTTCACCAGGCCCGCGCCCGTGCCGTTCAGCGCCAGGATCGGTGCGCCGAGCGGACTGCCCGGCGCCGCAAAATGCAGGCACGTCACCTGGCGCCACGCCGTGGGCGGCAGCTCGGGCAGCAGGTGCGCGGCGGTCGTGCCGTCGGTGGCCACCACGATGTGGCTCGCCGCCACATGCTCGCCGCTCTG
>JANNEJ010000330.1:0-1685 GCA_031378585.1 Acidobacteriota bacterium
AATCGCCATCGCGTTCCCTGTACTTTCTGGCTGTTAGCCGCTAAGCCGCCAGCCGCTAGAATACCCCCGTGTCCACTCTTGTGGTGCTCGGCGCAGGCGATCTCGGCGGTGCGGTGACGCGGCAGGCCGTCGCGCGCGCCGTCACGCGGCGCGTGGTGCTCTTGGACGACGCGGCCGATGTGGCCCGCGGGAAGGCGCTCGACATCCGGCAGGCCGCGGCCATCGACGGCGTGGCCGTGGAGGTCGTGGGCACCGACGATCTGAGCGTGGTGGTGGGCGCTTCGGCAGTGGTGCTGGCAGACCGCCATGCGGCCCCGGCCGGGGAGTATCAGGGCGACGAGGCGCTGCGACTGCTCGCGCGGGTGCGGGCGCTGAACCCTCGGGCGCTCCTGGTCTGCGCTGGGGCGTCGCAGCTCGAGGTGGTCGAGCAAATGGTGCACGAGCGCGGTGCCGACCTGGCACTCGTCGTCGGTTCGGCGCCAGAGGCGCTGCGAGGCGGCATCATCGCGCTGGCGGCCCTGGCATCGCGTTCGGCGCCGCGCGACATCTCGTTGATGCTGCTCGGACGGCCGCCGCACCGCGCGCTCGTGGTGTGGAACGACGCCTCAATCGCGGGCCGGCGCGCCACCGATGCACTGGACCCTCCAGCCCTCAGCAAGCTCGACGCCCAACTGCCCTACCTGTGGCCCCCTGGCCCACTCGCGCTCGGGGGAGCGGCCGTGTCCGTGGTGGCACTCGCGATGACCCACGCGCCAGGCACGCCGGCGCTATTCGTGGTTCCGAGGTCGGCCGCGGGCGTGCGCGCACGAGGTGTGACCCTGGCGACCAGGGTACGGATCGACGGCGTGACCCCAATCTGGCCGATGCTGTCGCCGCGTGACCGCACGCGGCTCGAGTGGGCCCTCGCCGTATAGGGGGAGCAACGTTCGTGGCAGCTGAACGCCAGCATGCCCCAGCCCCCAGCCCCCAGTCCCCAGCCCCTAGTCCTAGTAATGCGCGGGCGAGGCGTTGTGCAGCGACAGACCGCTTGCGAAGTCAGACAGGCGGTCGCGCAGAATGAGGCGGCCACGATGCAGCCGCGACTTGAGGGTCTGGTCCTTCACCTTGAGACGGCGGCTCGCCTCTTCGGTTGAAAAGCCGCGCAGGTCGCGCAGAATCACCGGCTCACGGTAGATGGCGGGCAGTTCAGCCACAGCGACCCGCAGCGCATCGCGCATCTGGCGGCGGAGCACGAGTTCATCGCCCAGGTTCGACCAGTCGGCCGGCTCCATCGTGCGGGATGGCGACTCGTCGTGCGCGCCCATCGGCTCGTCGGGCACCTCGTGCATCCGCGCGGACTTGGTGGAGCGCAGACGCGACATGGCCGTATTGAACGTGATGCGGTAGATCCAGGACGACAGCGCGGCGTCGCCGCGGAAGGCGTCGATTTTGTCGCGCACCTTGAGAAGCACGTCCTGCACCACTTCCTCGGCATCTTCCCGATTGCGGGTGTAGCGCAGTGCCAGCTGGTACATCTTGGCGCCGTAGGTCCGGGCCAGGTCGGCCACGGCGGTGTCGTCGCCGGCCTGAAGTCGTTCGATGAGTGCGGAATCTGTCTGAGCGCTTGTCACGGGAACCTCGTCTTGTGTGTGCCGGATAGAACCCCGGCAGCACACGACTATTCCCGTGCCAGTGCTTCAACGCGG
>JANNEJ010000017.1:0-2067 GCA_031378585.1 Acidobacteriota bacterium
CGGCAACAACTTCGGCGGCTTCTACTTCAAGGCCATCATCGACGGCCTGACCAAGGAAGGCTTCCGCGTCATCACGCCCGACCAGATCGGCTACGGCCGATCGTCGAAGCCCATGACCCCCTTCAACTTCAACTCGCAGGCGCGCAACACCTGGCGCATCCTGCAGCACGAGAAGATCGAGCGCGTCATGGTGATCGGCCACTCGATGGGCGGCATGTTGGCGGCGCGCTTCGCCACGCAGTTCCCGAAGTCGGTGGAACGCGTCGTGATCTACAACCCGATCGGCCTGACTGACGGCCGCTTCGAACGGCCCATGACGCCAATCGACGAGGGCTACAAGTCGAATCTCAAGACCGACTACCAGAGCACGCGCGCCGGACTCGGCCGCTACGTGGCGCACGACCCCACCAAGTGGAACGACGAATTCGAGACCTACACGCGCATCCGCTACTCGTGGACGCTGAGCGCCGACTGGCCGCGCCTGGCCATGGTGCAGGCGCTCATCGGCCAGATGCTGTACGCCGATCCGGTCGTGTACGACTGGGCGCACATCCAGGTGCCCACGCTGGCCTTCGGCGGCGCCGAAGACATGCTGCTCGGCCCGGCCAAGAACTTCCAGGACCGGATGGCGTTCCTGGCCAAGGAAGTGCCCAACGGCAACGGCCGCCTGCACCTCATCCCCGGGCTCGGCCACGTGCCGCACCTCGAGGCGCCCGAGAAAGTGCTGCCGCCGCTGGTGGCGTTCCTCAAAGAAGGTGTGACGGCGAAGTAGTCGCGGGCCCGGCGGCCTGTGTGCTCGCGAGCACCTGCCGTCCCGCATCCGGACACCGCGGCGCCCCAGTCGGTCGGGAAGTGCCGGCCAAATGAGTCGTCTCGGGCGCGGCCCACTTGGCGCGAGATTCGCATTGGTCGCCGCGTCGCTAGCCGAGGCCCCATGACGCACCTTGCCCAAGACGTTCGCTACGCGTTTCGCACGCTGTCTCGCGCTCCGGGATTCTCGACCGTCGTCGTCCTGACGCTGGCCTTGGGCATCGGCGCCAACACCGCCATCTTCTCGCTGCTCGACCAAGTGGTGCTGCGGCGCCTGCCGGTGCCTGCCGCCAGCGCCCTGGTCCAACTCGACGGTCCAGGTGCATTCAGCGGACGGACCGAGCTCGGCCGCGCCTTCTCCTACCCGATGTTCCAGGACCTCGCGACGGGCACGGAGGCGACCGCCACGCTGATTGCGCGCTCCCCGGCGACCGTCGTGCTGCGCGTGGACCACGACAGCGAACGCGTGTCGGTCGAACTGCTCTCGGGGAACGCGTTCGAGGCGCTGGGCGTCGCCCCGGCCCGCGGCCGCTTCTTCTCGCCGGTCGACGACACGGTGGCAGCGGCGCCAGTCGTCGTGCTGAGCGATGCGTATTGGGAGCGCCGCTTCAACCGTGCGCCGTCGATCGTCGGGCAGGAGGTGGTCGTGAACACCACGGCGATGACGATCGTCGGTGTGGCCGGGCCGGGCTTCACCGGCATCGTCGCCAATGAGTCGCCGGCCTTCTTCGTGCCAATCACCGCCATGCAGGCGATTCGACCCACGTGGCAGGGCCTCGACGATCGGCGCTTTCGCTGGCTCCACGTCATCGCCCGGCTGGCCCCGGGCGTGAGCAACGTGCAGGCCAAGGCTGCGCTCGACGTGCGCTACCGGCAGCTGAACGCCTACGAGCTCGCCGCGGTGCCGGCGTTCGCCGCGGCGTCCGAGCAGTTCAAAGAGAACTTCCGCAACAAGACGCTGACGGTCCTCGATGCGTCGCGCGGCATCTCGGAAATCCGCGGCGCACTCGGCACGCCGGTCGGGCTGCTCATGGGCATGGTCGGCCTCGTGCTGCTCATCGCCTGTGGCAACGTGGCCAACCTGCTGCTGGCGCGGGCCACCGGACGCCAGCGCGAGATGAGCGTGCGCCTCGCGCTCGGGGCGACGCGGACGCGCCTCGTGCGACAGATGCTGACGGAGAGCCTGCTGCTGGCCGCGATCGGAGGCGCGCTGGGTATCGCCGTGGCGCAGGCCGGTGTGCGGGCGCTCGTGGCGCT
>JANNEJ010000033.1:0-9185 GCA_031378585.1 Acidobacteriota bacterium
GCCGTAAACCACGGTGGTCCACTGGGCCATCGCGTGGGGCGCGCGGCGCTGCCCCCGCGCGCCACCTGGACGAGCTCCTTGGTCGCGTCTCCCGTGTTGGCTCTGATCGGGACACGGGTCACGTCCTCGACGAGCGTGCGAGCGCACAGCGGGGTCTATCTGATCAGGGGCATGGGTATTACCCCTCGCTCGCAGATCGACGCGCTTGCGGCTGGTGGCGATGAGGCAGCGTGCCTTCGACGCGGGCGCGACACCCGAACGCTATCCGACGATCATTCAGATTGTCCCAACGCCGTGCGAGCGGAATAATGGCGGCCATGCCGCACCCCTCCCGCGTCTTGGCTGCCTTGGTGACGTGCGCGCTCGCCGGCGTGGACGCCGGGGCCCAGTTTCGCCGCGGGATCCTGGCCGACAGCATCGAGATCATGCTCTTCCCCGCGGCGCCGCCTTCACTGCTCCTGCCGTCGGGCAGCTTCCAGGTCGATGTAAAGAATCAATCGACCGGGCCCGTTCGATTACTGAGCCGGCTGGACGACGCCATCACCACGCAGATGGCGGAGAACGATGCCCGCCTCGAGGTGGCCGAAGGCAAACCAGACATCCAGGTCGTCGCGACGCTGACCGAATGGACGCTGTCGCGGCGCCGCGGCACGCGCTATGTGTCGGAGACACGCCAGATCGGCACCAAGCAAGTCACGGACAAGAACGGCAAGACGACGACCGAACCGGTCTACGAGTACGGCCGCAACAAACCGACGGTGATCGATGCGGGCGCGGCCGCCGTTCGACTGGAAGTGCGTCGCGGCACGCAAGTGCTCGCCGACGAAACCGCGCGCTTCACATACCACGACGATCGTCTCGCGGAAGAGGGCGCGCGCTCGACCACCGAAGTGGAAGAGACCATGCTCGATCGCGCGGCCCAGCGCGCCGCGGGACTGGTGACTCCGGCCCGTGAACCGGTGCGTGTGCTGTTAGCGCGCAGTGACGAAGTCGACAAGTTGAACGACCTCGCCCGCAGCCGCAAGTGGCATGAATGGCGCGCGGCACTGCAGGAGACCCGACCGCATCGCGATGCAAAACGAGACGCCTATCGCCTGCACAACATCGGCGTCGCACATGAGGCTCTGGCCTACGAGGCCACCAGCGAAGAAGAGACACGGCGGCTGATCGCCGAAGCCGCGTCCTTCGTCCAGCAGGCGATCAATGCCCGCAAGGACGAGAAATATTTCAGCGAGGCCTTCGGCAGGATTTCGACAAACGGTCTGGCCTATACCCGCCTTCGCGCCATGCGCGCGTCGCTCGGCTTGCGTCAGCCGGCAATTGCGGCGCCTCCGGCTGCCGCAGCGCCCTCGACACCGTCACGCCCCGCCACGCCTGCGCCGACAGCGACTGCGGCGATGACCAATGCCGACGTGATTGATTTGCGGAAGGCGGGACTGGACGATGACAACATGATCGCAGCGATCCGCGAGGCGAGCACGGTCAGCTTCGATCTCACGCCCACCGGCCTCAAGGCGCTGCTGTCGGCAAAGGTGTCGAACCGCGTCATCACGGCCATGCGCGAGCGGCGGTGATCGTCATGCGCCGGACGTGGTTGGATTCGGCAGCCGAGCACGCCTTGACCAGCGCCGTGGCCGAACTCGAGGGCGGTTCGGTGGTCGAGGTGGTCATCGCCGTCAGGCGTATCGCCCGGCCGTGGACCCGCGTGCCGCTGGCCGCCGGTGCCGTGAGTGCGTGGGCGACGCGCGTTCATGCTCTACGGCGCTCCCGCGTTCACGCTGGCGTCATGTCTTGTCGATCCGGTCTTGGTCGGGCTGCTCGCCGCGGCGGCCGCCACGGTGATCGCGCCGCCGCTACGGTGGTTCGTGCCTGCCGGCCGCCATTCGCTCAATCGCCCCCGTCTTGGCCGCAGCCCTCCCCAGAGCCCACGACGACCACAACGAACTGCCGGATGCGGTGGAGCACGACGTCCACCGGAGGCCGCGGACGTGACGCTCAGGTCCATCCCCGTCCTGATCGCGATCATTCTGAGCCTGAGCGTCGTCAACGGCGCGACGGCGCGGCCAGGTGGTGGCGAGACGTACAGCTCCGACCGGAGCTCCGACCGGAGTTCGGGTCGCAGTGGCGATTACACCAGCAGCCGTGACTATGACTCTGACGATGAGGGAGGGTTCGAGGCAGGCGGCGCACTGGTGGTATGGCTCGCCGAACAGGGCGTGCGCCATCCCCGCGTGGGCGTCACGGTCCTGGTGTGCATCGTCGCTTTCTTGTCGTATGCGATCCTTGTGACGCCCAAGAAATTCGACTGGGACAGCATCAGCCCCAAGCTCACGCAAGACGACGGCGTCGCTCAACCTGCGACGGCCTCACCCTCGCCTGCGCCCGCGGCGACGTCCCTCGAGCAGATCGGCAACATCGATCCGGATTTCTCACCGGCCATCTTCGAGGACTTCGCCTTCCGGTTGTATGCCACTGCCCAGCGATCGCGCGGCGATGGCACGCTGCACGAGCTGGCGCCCTATCTCGCACCAGCGGCGCGTCGCACGCTCGCCGAGCGCCCGCCGATCGGTGAGTCGGTGACGGCGGTGGTCGTCGGGGCGCTTCGCTGGACGCGAATTCAGCTGCCGGCCCTCTCGGATGGCCCGGATGCCGTCGTCACCGCCGCGATCGACTACGAGGCCAACTACTCGACCGGCAGCGGCCGGCGGCACTTCGCCGTCGAAGAATGGTGCTTCCAGCGCGCGGCTTCGGCGCGCACGCGTTCGCCCGAACCCGGGCGCCGCTTCCCCTGTCCGAACTGCGGTGCGCCGTGGCGAGCGGCGGATGCGTCGGGTACGCAGAAGTGCGCCTTCTGCGGCGAAGTGGTGGACAACGGCCGTTTCGACTGGCAGGTGGCGACGATCACGCTGCGCGAGGAGCGCGACAACCTGCCGGGACTCGAGATCCTCGAGTCGCGCGCCTTCCGACGTCACCATGAGCCGCGCGTGACGCCGCGACACGGTCGTCGCGTCGAGCTCCACGTCGGCGTCCGATTCACGAAGGCATCGGGCCACAGTCACTGATGCAGCTCGGCTTTGGTGTACCCTGACCGGCGCCCTGACAAGCGCCGTCCGGAGCGCGAACGCCTTCGGGGTGAGGTGACGCTCGCGGCCGTCCTCGTTGAGCCGATGAGCGTCGACGTCGAGCACGAACGTGCCGAAACGGAATCGCACCCGCCCCTCTGATCATGGCCAGCCTGACAGCGCTCCTCGGGCTGAGTCTTGGCTGATTCGCTGCGGTCGTCCCTGCCAGTCGGACTATCTCTCGTGACTCCGATCAGCGTGACCGGCGTGTCACCGAGCATGGGTGTGTCGAGCGGGGGCACGATCGTTCAGGTCTCCGGGGTGGGCTTGGCTTGGGGCGCCCGAGTCACATTCGGTGGCATGGCTGCGGCCATCGACTGATGGCCGACCTCGGAAGATCGGCCCGATGGTCCGCACGCTGTGGGTGCTCGGCACCGACAGCGCGGCGAGGCTAACCATGCAGGGGCTGGAGCCGACGCCCCCGGTGACCTTCAAGACCTGGGGCAACGAACTCACCGTCAGCCCTGACGGCCAGCGGCTGTACATGCTGAATGGCGAGTATCTCTACACCTACGACGTGGCGACGGGGCAGAAGACTCCCGACGTGAGGACCGGGCGGATGGGCATGAAGACGCTGCTGGCGTCGCGGGCGCCAGCGGAGGAGCGAGAGACGTATCTCGCGTTCCTCGAGGCCACCCAGCGCCCGCAGGGCTGGGCCGCGCTGGAACAACACCTGGCCTGGACGGGTGCTCCCCGACGTGCCCCGAACCTACGTCCTCTGCACGGAGGACACGGTCATTCCTCCGCCGAAACAGCGCGAGATGGCGACACGTCTGGGCGTGGAGCCCATCGAGGTGGCCTCGGACCATTCGGTGTTCGCAATCCGGCCGAGCGAGCTCGGCGGCAAGGCTGATGAGGTAGGCCAATCCACGTGAGCCCACAGGATTCGAAAGCTCACGGACTGCGCGTCACGCGCCCACGTGTGGTCGAGCCGGCAAGCCGCCACACTCACGCCCGTTCCATCGTGATCGTGTAGTCGTACCAGTCCACGATCTTGCCGTTCTGGATGAAGAACACGCCGACGCCGTGCCACGACTTCAACGCGAAGTTCGAGAAGCGATCGATACGCTCGTTCACGACCATTGGGCCGCGCGCAAAGGTGTCGAGCACCTCGAAGCGATCGACGTGGTCGATGAGCGTCTTGACCCGGGCCGTCACCGCCTCACGCCCTTTCGCGAGTTCGGTCGTCTCGGTCATGCGATAGGCCCCGTGGTCGGCGAAGAAGTCCATCACTGTGGCCAGGTCGTGACTGGGCCACGCCGCGCAGAAGTCGTTCACGATGTGCACGTGTGCCTTCTCGGCGGGCGTCAGCGGCGCGGCCGACGTGGCCGCCGCGCCGAACATCGCCATCAGCCCGGCGCCGCCCCCGGTAAGGATCGTGCGTCGCGTTGTACTGTGGCGGTGGTTCGGCATCGTGGTAAGTCTCCTTGACGTGGCACTGTGTGCCGGTCGTGGCGGCACGGTCAAGCCTGTGATGCCGAATCCGTCGCGGAGGGCTGAACCACAGGACCAGGACGTCTCTTCGTGGGGGGACCACGGACGGCACCTGACGCGCGACATGTCCGCGGTGACTCACCTCGCCTCGGTGACTCTATCAACTGCATAGCGCTTATCTACTGGTGCCGCCAGCGGATGCCCCACTACAGTCGGTGTTCGTTCGAAAACGAACGCAGGCTGCGATCCAAGAGTGAACACCCGCGAGGAGAGCACTGCAGTTGAGGAGATTGTAATGATTCGACGTATGGCTCGAAGCGGCGCGGCCCTGGTGGCCCTGCTGCTCATCAGCGCGGGCGTGGCCAGCGCGCAGTCGCCCGTGTTGAACCCGGCGAATGTCAGCGGCTCGACGGTCACCTTCGACTGGACCCCGACCACGGGCGCGACTGGCTACCGGCTCGACGCCGGTGTGGCCTCGGTCATCTACTCCGGCTCACTCGCGCTCGGGGCGGTGACCACCTACACGGCGGGCAACGTGCCCAACGGCGTGTTCTTCGTGCGCATCGTCGCGCTGACGCCCAGTGGCGACGTGCCCTCGAACGAAGTGCGCGTGCAACTGCCCGCGCCGCCCACGGCGCCGGTCAACCTGCAGGTCGTGCGCAATGGCACCGCCATCGTGGCGGCCTGGACGCCCGGCACCGGTGGCGGCACCGCCACGGGCTATCAACTGCGTGTGGGCCTGAGCGCGGGCGCCACCGATGCGACGTTCCCGGTCGTGGGCACCACGTTTGCGGCCGGACCCGTGCCCGTCAACACCTACTACTTCCGAGCGGTGGCAGTGAACGCGGCGGGCGCAAGCGCGGTGTCGAACGAAGTGCCCGTCTCCATGCCGGCCGGAGGCGCCTGCGACGCGCCGCCCACGGTGACCTTCTCGCAGTTCACGTTCAGTTCGTTCCTGAGTCTGTCGTGGGCGCCGGTGCCGGGAGCCAGCGGGTATCTGGTGAGCGCCACGCAGAACGGCGTGCCACTGGCCACCGACCTGCCCTACCCGCCGAACTTCACGAGCATCCGCCAGAGCGTGCCCCTGGCCACCTACACCGTCACGGTGAAGGCCCGGTTCGCCTGCGGCTCCACCGGTCCCGCCAACACGGCCACCGTGCTCGTCAACGGCGCGCCGCCACCAGGCCCGCGCGAGCCCGACCCGGCGGCCGGCACACTCTTGCCGATACCGGGATACGGTCTATCGGTCGTGAGTCAGGTGGCCGCTGCGCGTCCCGACCTGATCAACGCCTCGTGCAAGGAAACGGGCGGCAACAACCGCTTCATGTTCGAAGTGGTGAAGGAACTTCGCAAGCGTGATACGCGGTGGGGACTCAACTGGAAGCGCGGCAACGTCGGCGACGTGTCGCAAGACATCGTCGCGTACAACCGGGGCCCGGCGGCCGACGAAGGCGCCACGACCGGGCCGACGACGGCGACGTTCAACATCTCGATTGTCGACATGATCGTCGGGCACTGCGGCCCGCGGCCAGGCCCCTTCTGGTTGGACGTGACCGGCCCGACGCTCGACGGACGCACGCGGGCGATCTGGACGCTGCTGCCGTATATCGAAGCGGGCTACGCGCCCTAATCGTCGAACACTGTCTGCTCGCGAGGGGCCGGTGCCGACAGGTGCCGGCCCTTTGCCTGTACGGCCGACAACGCCTCGTGTGCGAGTGCGGGCAAGGCGATGCACGCGGTGTCGGTGCGCAATGTCCTCGGGCCCATTGCCACCGCGACGAAGCCGCGGGCGGCGAGGAGATCCAGTTCGAACTGATTCCATCCGCCTTCTGGACCGACCGCCAGCAGGACTCGGCTGGGCGCCTCGCGTAGAGGCGCGTGCGGCGGCAACGCGAAGACATTACGGAGAAAGGCCTGCGTCGAAGGATGAGCCACGACCCGCGTGGGCGCGTGCGACAGTGCCGGCAGTGCGTCTTCCACGAGCACCCGGCCCGCCAGCGCACATTCCTCGGCCACCGTCAGGTAGCGCGCCACGGCGTCACGTCCGACACGTAGGGATGCGGCGAGCCTGGGCGGCGGGTCGCGAGCGCCGGCAGCTTCGTCTTCGAGCTGTGGCAAGCTGTGCCGAGGCGGAAAATCCGTCCAGGGAGCGGGGCCCAGGGTCTGATCAACGGGGGTCTGTCACCCCTTGGCCCTGCTAATGTTTCATCCGCCGCGCTGGATGTGAAGAACAGAGCGGCCGTACGCCGCTGGATCTGGCCACGCCGCGCCCGGATCCGAGGTCGCCGGCCGGGTCCAGATCACGCCTCCTGGCGCAGGCGACCTCCGACCATGCCCGATTCATGGTGCTGTATGACGGCGGCATACACTTCGAGGGGAGTCCGGCCGACCTGCTGGCCTCGAACGACAGCTACCTTCAAGAGTTCTTGTCGAACACGCTGCCGCCCTGGTGACTGTCAGCGGTGCGCAGGCGCGGGGCGCGTCACTTCGCGGCTTCGCAAAGCGAGTGGTCATCGTTGGGGAGGCGGCGGCAACGCTGAACGAAGCGCAGCCTAACTGACCCCCAACGCCCGCGCCGCCGCAGCGAAGTCGAGACTCCGGCTGCCGTGGTCCTGCAGCCCCCGGGATCGACATGCCCGCCGCACGTGTCGAGCGCCGGCATGTGGCCCGTCTGCAGGACCGACGGTGCGTCCGAGAAAATCGGCACGCCGTCCAGGCCGAGACCCACCTTGTTGACCACGCCGAGACGGCTCGCACGCGTCGCTATGACGGGCGTCTGCGGCAGCAGGATAGTCATCGTGACGGTCGTGTCGAGCGCCGCCTCGAGACAGGCGTTCGCGGCGGCAGGACGCCCCTTGCCCGGATCCGCGATATGGACACGGCCGTGCGGATCGTAGAAGGCGTAGCCGAGTCCCTGCAGCATCCGCAAGAAGTCTCCGTCGACCCGATAGAGTCCGGCGCGAGGCCCGTCCCAGTTCCAGATGCCACCAGCCTCGCTGACCATCGACGGACAGAACGGCCCGATTCTCAGGTTGGCGGGCAGATACTTGACGACGACCTGCACGCAGCGAGCGGCATTGCCGTTGTCGAGCGTGCAGTCAACGACTGCCGGCGGCCGCACCAACGCGTCGGCGCTGAACGAGCGGGCGTCGACCTCGGCCACCTCGACACTCGGAGCACGCATGGCTATCGCCACGACGCCCGTCGAGGCGAGCAGGGTCGCAACGAGGACTCGGGTCAATGGTCTGGTCATGGCTTCTCCAAAGACGGCGCCAGGACCTTGATGTCGGCAATCAGCGATCGGATGCTGTCGGGATCCAGCCCGTTGTAGATGCCACGAAGGCGACGCTGGCCGTCGATCAGGATGAAGTTCTCGGTATGCAGGAAGTCGTCCTCATTCCGAGCGCCGCCGAGGTCTTCGTCAACGAAGTAGGAGCGGCGGCCCAGGTCGTAGATCTCGCTCTTGGGTCCGGTCAGCAGCTTCCACTTGTCGCCGTTCACACCGTGCGCCGCCGCGTACTCTGCGAGCACCTCCGGCGTATCGGTGTCAGGCGTCACGCTGTGCGAGAGCAGCACGACCCGGTCGTCGTCCAGAAAGGCCTTCTGCACGTCGCCCATACTCGTGGCCATCAGGGGGCAAATGGCGGGGCACGACGTGAAGAAGAAATCGACGACCGCGATCCGGCCTTCAAGATCGGCCTCGGTGAACGGCGCATTCCGCTGGTCGATCAGCCGGAATGGCCGCACCTGATGCCACACCTGCGTGCCGTCGGTCGGCCACTGCGGTGTGAACTCGGGCGAATCGTAGAACGGCAAGGTCCGCTCAGCCGCGGGCGGCGTCGTGCTGGCGGGCGTACCGCAACCGACGGTGGTGGCCAACACGGCCACGAGACAAGCCAGAGAGGCCTTCATTTGACGGCTCCTTCCGCGAGTTCGAAGCAGAGCGCGGACTTTTGCAGCCCGTAGCGGAATCCGTCGCG
Source organism: Acidobacteriota bacterium (assembly GCA_031378585.1). Classification (GTDB taxonomy): domain Bacteria; phylum Acidobacteriota; class Vicinamibacteria; order Vicinamibacterales; family UBA2999; genus CADEFD01. The sequence goes on from JANNEJ010000033.1 coordinate 8,537, forward strand.
CGCCTCGTAGTTGATGTAGGGCTTGCCATTCTCGCGCCAGGCACGCTGCATCCCGTCCTCCCGGTCGTCGCGAAACGTCAAGGCGGTGTACGGCGAGCCGCTGCGGTACCACTGTCGATGCAGTCCATCGCGCTTGTCGTCAACGTAGGTGAAGTCGAACTTGATGTTCCCGTTGTCCCAATAGCCCACGTGCCGCCCGTAGCTCAGGTTGGCGCGATAGCTGCGGGTATCCCGCGCCCGCCCGTCGGCATAGAACGTCTTGGTCAGCCCGTGCTGCAGGCCTCGGTAGTACGAGCCGACGCTCTTGAGCGATCCACTCGGATAGCGCTCTTCGATGAAGCCGTCGTAAGGCGCGCCGCGCCGCAGGTAGATCCCGTTGGCGAGCACGAGGTCGGGGCTGGTCGAAGAGACGGTCACAGATGGCACGCCCGCCACGTCTACCGCAGCCATCGTCACTCCGGCGCCCCCGGGGTCCTCGGCTGCGGAGACCGCCCCGCACGCGGTGCTCAGCGTCGCGGCGAGGCAGAGCACGTATGCCCCAAGCCTAGTTGGTAAAAGTGCCCTTGTTGCCATGGTAGCTACCCGCCTTGAGGATGTAGAACCGCGAGTTCATGTAGCTGACGCGCGACGAGTGGTAGTGGTAGATCGG
>JANNEJ010000041.1:0-3575 GCA_031378585.1 Acidobacteriota bacterium
CCCCCACACCACCCCCATGAGCCAGACGACCTGCAGCACCGCCAGGAAGACCGGCAGAGCTGCCGGCGCCGCGACGTGTGCGTCGCCTCCGGGAATCACCAGGCCGGGCCGGAGCACCGCGCTGACGAGCCCGCTCCATGACGCGACCGCCATCGACCATGGCACAGGCGTCGCAGGCTCCAGGAAGAACGTTGCGAGGTTGCCCAGATTGCCGGGCCAGTGCAGCAGGGTGTCGAAGATGGGCAGCGCCCAGGCGGCCGCGAGTACGAGCGCCGTGATGGCCAGCGTGCTGCTGCGCAAGGCTTCGGCGTGCGCCTCATCCGCGTGGCGGTCGCGCCACGCCATCAGCAGCGACAGCGTCGTGACCGCGACCACACACGGCACCACCGACACGTGCGTCTGCACCAGGAACGACGCCACGAACACGAACCAGGGCATCTGCCGCCAGCGCCGGCACGCGAGCCCCGCGCCCAGCACGACGAGCAGCGTCATCGGCAACACGACGACGAGCGGATTCCAGAAGTCTGTAGAGAGCGCGTGGAGCCGCAGCGTGTACACGCCGAAGGCGAGCACGGCGGACAGGCTCACCATCGCCGGCGTGAATCGCACGAGCAACGCCAGCATGGCGCCCATGCTCACGACGGCCAGAGCGAGGGCGCCGGCCTGCATGCCCAGGGTGCGCTGCCCACTGGCAAGGTGCCACGGCAACTCCCAGTAGAAGAAGAGGGGCCCCGGATGGTGCCACGCGAAACGCGAGTACGGCCCCAGCGCCCACGGCGTCTCGGCCGCATACAGGGTGTACAGCTCCAGCACGGCGTGGTCGCCGGTAGGATAGGTGGGCGCCGTCGCAGGCAGGGCGAGTCCGCTCGCCACCAACGCGACGACCGCCACGACGGCCACGGTCATCGCCGGGTGCCGTCGCAGTGTGGACGGGAACGAGCGCCCATCATCGACCACCCTGTGTGTCATCTACCGCCGGAAGTGTAACGCACCGCCGCGACTGCTCCGGCTCGAATGACGGGCATCTATTGGAACTTGTCCTAAGATCGCGCCATGTGGTCCAGCGCTGTGCCGCAACGGTCTTTGCCATCCGACGGGCACGACCTGCCAGCCGTCGTATTCGACCAGGTCTCGTTCGCGTTTGACGAGCACGTCGTTCTGCGCGAGATCAGCTTCAGTCTGCCCAGGGGCAGCATGAGCATTCTGCTCGGCGAAAGCGGTGCCGGGAAGTCCGTGATCCTGAAGCTCATCCTCGGGCTGCTGCGTCCCGATAGCGGCACCATAGAGGTGAACGGCCACCGCGTCGACCGTTTGCCTGAGCAGGATCTGATGGCCGTCCGTGGCGACATCGGCATGCTGTTCCAGGAGAACGCGCTGTTTGATTCACTGACGGTGGCCGAGAACGTGGGATACCGGCTGTTCGAGGAAACCGACATGGCCCCAGACCAGGTGCACGCCCGGGTGACCGAGGTGCTCGGGTTCATTGGCCTTGCCGAGTACATCGACCGGATGCCGTCACAGCTGTCGGGCGGTCAGCGGCGTCGCGTCGCCCTGGCCCGCGCCATGGCCGCGCGGCCGAGCCTGCTGCTGCTCGACGACCCGACGACCGGCCTGGACCCGGTCATCGCAACCACGGTCGATGACGAGGTCGTCAAGCTGCGCGACCTGGAAGACGTGACCTCGCTGCTTGTGACGCACCAGATCCGCGACGCGTTCTACGTGGCTACACACGAAGCGGTCCGCACCGACGGACATGTGCAGATCACGCCGCTGGCGCAGGCGACGGCCGACCATGCGCGCTTCATGGTGCTGCACGAGGGCCGCATTCAGTTCGAGGGGAGCCCGGCGGCGCTCTTGGCCTCGACCGACAGCTACTTGCAGGAGTTTCTGGCGAATACGCTGCCGCCGTGGTGACTACTGATCCAGGAGCGCTGCTGGAGTGGTGAGCCCAATTTGTGCGAGTTGGAACCAAATGGCGCCTTGGCTGCGGCGGGTGGAGATGCTACGGCGGCTCCCTGAAAGCCCGCGACCGCCGGGACGAGATGCCCTAGACTGAAGGTAGAGGAGGTCGCCCGATGGCTGCGCTTGACTGGTCCCAGTGCCCCGCAGTGGAGAGTGTCCCCGACCGGGTTGGCGGCGCCTGGGTGTTCAAAGGCACGCGCCTGCCCGTCGCCACCGTCATCGAGAACCTCGAGGATCTCAGCGTCGACGAGGTGATGGAGCAGTTCGAGGTGTCGCGCGACCAAGTCACGGCTGTCCTCGAATTCGTGGCTGAGAGCCTTCGTTCCGCCGCCCCCGCCAGTGCTCGTGCTGTTTGACCACGGTACGCCGAAGGGCCTGGCCCAGGCGCTGCCGGGGCGCATGGTGCACACGGCTCGGTCCCGAGGCTGGAACACCCTCAGCAACGGTGCGCTGCTCAGCGCCGCAGAAGAGGCCGGCTTCGACCTCTTGCTCACCACCGACCGTCGCATCCGCTACCAGCAGAACCTTCGTGCCCGCCGCATCGCTCTGGTCGTGCTGACGGGCAGCACGAAGTGGTCGCTGCTACGCGAGCACACCGCTCGCGTCGCCGGCGCGGTCGCGTCCGCGACTCCCGGCAGCTACGCCGAAGTCGACGTGCCGCTCGCGCCGAAGCCTCGTAGAAGCTGAACGCGGCCGGTTCGATTCCTGCGTGCGATGGCGCCAGCCGATGCCCGCAAGTTGTTGACTTGTAGGGGAGTCGTGACGGCTGGCCCGCTCGGAGTCGAAACCGAGCGCGATGTAGCACACCTGAAGCGCTGAAGATGTTGCGCTTGCCTGACTGTTGTGGCGGAGAGAGTGGGATTCGAACCCACGGTACGGTTTCCCGTACACACGCTTTCCAAGCGTGCTCCTTAAACCACTCGGACATCTCTCCGCGTCTGTCGAATCAGTGGTTTGCAGGTGAGTGGATCAACCCGACACCAAGACTGTGCCGGAAATTGTGTCACACCTCTCAACGTCTCGCAATCAGGGGCGACTCCGTCAGAGCCGCCCCTGGACGCTCGTGTCGAGGTTAGAACCGCGCCAGTATCGTCAACTGCGCCGCGCGTGCGGCCTGCTGGTTGCGGAGCGCAAGGTAGTTGGCGGTGTTGAACACTTCGTTGGCGCCGCTGTAGTTGTACTGGGTGTAGTTGCCGTCGTTCATCACGTTGAAGAGCGACAGACCCAGCACGGCCTCACGAGAACCACCGAGCTTCACGGTCTTGTTCAGCGTGAGGCCCAGCGTCTTGATGGGCGGCGCCTGTTCCTGCCCCTCGCCGCGCGTGGCGTTCACAAACCGCATCCGGGTAGACAACGGGTTGCTCTGCGTCGTGCCGTTGGCCAGGCGCACGGTCGTGGGTCCAAACACCGCGAGCTGCGGATCGCCGACCGCCAGCTGGTTCACGATCGGACCCGACCACGGGCCGGCCAGAATCGTGTAGCTGGCGGCCAGCATGATGTCCCACGGCGCGCTGTAGGACCCACCGAAGCGCATCGAGTACTTCTGCCACGTCGGCCCGTAGGTGTGCACCGTCGTGCCCGTGGCAATCGGCAAGCTGTTTTCTTCGTTGTTG
>JANNEJ010000077.1:0-2031 GCA_031378585.1 Acidobacteriota bacterium
ATCCGTGGGCCATCGAAGAAACGCGGGCGACGTTTCGCGCCTTGGGACTGAACGGCCAGACGCGCCGGTCACACGCCACGGCCGCGGCGGCGGCGTGGAACGACGGACGGGCGCGCGGTGATGCCGCCCGCGCCACGGGCCTGGCGCTCAGTTACGTCGTGAACGAACTCGACCCCGACGAGCGCGCCGCGCTGCTCGTCACGCTGCTCGAGGCCGCGCGCCGCGGCACGCGGGTCTTCGTGATGGAGCCGCTCTCGCGCAAGACCTCGCCGTGGTGGAACGGCTGGGTCGATGCGTTCGAGAAGGCCGGCGGACGCGCCGACGAGTGGCGCGTGCGTATCGATCCGCCAGCCACGACCCTGGCTCTGGGCCGCGCGACCGGACTGGATGCCGTGGAGGCGACCGGCCGCACGTTGTGGCTCTAGTGGCCTGCCCGGGGGGAGCTACTGGAACGAACCGCGGACTGCGAAGCGGTCGCGAATCGCTGCCGAGAACCGTCCGGCCATCACCGAATAGCCGGTGGGCGTCGGGTGCAACCCGTCGGCACCGAGCAACCCCACGCCGCCGTCGGGTCCGCAATTGTCTCCAAACGCGGCGTAGACATCGACGACGTAGACGTTCAGCCGGCCCGTCGCCATGCTGACCAGGGCGCTGTTGAACGGCACGATCTTGTCGGCGGCATTCTGCCGCACGACTCCGCTCGGCGACACGCTCGGGCACGTCTGGAACATCGTGGTGACAAGCACCGTCGTGTTGTAGAGCCGGGCGATGTCGATCATTTGCGACAGCGCGGCCACCGTGCCGCCGATGCTCTGGGCGTTGTTCAGATCATTGACGCCTTGAAGCAGCACGAGGCCCTGCGGGCGAATCGCCGCCATCTGCTGCGCAAAACGACCACTCGAGACCGCCTGGGCTGCCCATTCACCCGGCAGTCCCTTGTTCTCCACGGTGATGCCCTGCGCCGGAAAGGCGCCGGTCAGCAGGCTCTGGAGCTGCCCCGGGTAGGACGTAGCCAACCCAGCATCGAACAGAAACGCCCCATCGAAGGACGACACCGTGCCGAAGGTGATGCTGTCACCGAACGCCATGAATCTCGTGGCACCGAGCGCGCCCGGACTGGGCAGCGATACGTTCGGCGCGGGCGTGCCTACTTGGGGCACGGCGCCGCGCGACAACACGGAACTGGGCGCGGTCGGCAGCGACGGCGACTCGGCGCACGCGCCGGCCGCGATCGCCATCAGCGCCAGGACGGCCATGGCTGGTCGGTGTCGTCTTGCAGGATTCAACATGCGGGTGAGGCGCCCCGGCCACCGCCAGCGCAGACTGATAGCATACAACCTACCAACGGGGGCTCGTGCGAGTGCCCACTGAACCCGCACCGACGCGCGTCACATGTTCACCGCTTCCGACCTTCGTCCGATGCTGGCCACGTCGCCAGACGCGCCGCCGTCGCTGGTCGATCCGCGGGCCGTCTACGAGCCCAAATACGACGGCATTCGCGCCATCGTCCTCATCGAGCCAGGTCCTCCTCCGCTCGTGCGAATCTGGTCGCGCAACGGGAATGACAAGTCCGTACAGTTCCCAGAGCTCGTGGCCGCGTGCACCGCCTGGGCCGGAGTGCTGCCCGGCCCGGTCGTGCTCGACGGCGAGATCGTGGCGCTCGACGATCATGGGCGCCCGGCCGGATTCCAGCAGCTGCAAGGCCGCATCAACGTGTCGGTACCGGGCTACCGGTCCTCGGCCCCGCCGCGCACGCCCGAGGAACAGCCGACGGCCTTCGTGGCGTTCGACCTGCTGCGCGACGGCGACCTCGACCTGCGCGCCCGTCCGCTCACCTCCCGGCGCGCGGCACTCGAGACCAGATGCGCCGACATGGGGTCTCCCCTGTTGCGCGTCAGCGAGCAGGCCGCTGGCGATGGCCGCGTCCTCTACACGCGCGCGGACACGCAGGGCTGGGAAGGCCTGGTCGTCAAGCGCGCGGCCAGCAAGTATCACGCGGGCAAGCGCACGCCCGAATGGCAGAAGCTCAAG
>JANNEJ010000107.1:0-3325 GCA_031378585.1 Acidobacteriota bacterium
GTGGTTGCCGTCCTGCGACGTGTGCGTGTCGTAGCCGCCCATCGAACAGAAGAACACCTGACGGCCTGGGCCAATCTGCGATCGCATCTTGATCAGCTTGGCGACTTCGCGCAGCTGGGTGCCCAGATTGTTACCGGGAAACACCGTGTTGATGGTCGTGCTGGTGCCGGCAAGCGTTGCCGCCAGCTGCAGGCCATCGGCAAACGAGTCATTGGCCGCCGCGCGCAGGGCGTTGCCGCCGTCCATGGCCAGCATCGCCGACACCGCCGCCTTACGTGCGTCGGCCGCCGACTGCGGATAAATGGACATGCCCGAGAGCCCCAGGCTCGCGCCCGGCGGAATCACATTGGGCGCGCCGCCACCGCTTTGCAGGAACATCGCCGGCGACGAGACCGACACGGCCCCGAGCGTGTCGTTCACGCCGAACACGTCAAGCAGCCGGCCGCCCCAGCCGCCCGAGGTCAGGTTCTGCGACGAGCCGGTCTGCGCCTGCAGTGACTGGTCCGAGTGCGAGAACAGATTGGCCGGCGCCAACACGCCCTGCCGGTACTCGTCGCGAGTCAGGGGCCGCTCGAGCGAGCCCGTGTTGAGCACGATCGCCAGCTTGCCGAGGCCGAAGCCGCTGTTCAACTCCGTGAGGTTGTTGTTCAGCGCGTACTGGTTCCCCGACGGGTCCACGATGGGCGAGAGCAGGCGACTCGGCGTCAGCGCTACTCCGGCTCGCAGAGAGGTATAGGCCGTGAACTGTGCCGCGTCGATGGGCACGACCATGTTGTTGCCGTCGTTGCCGCCGAACAGGAACACGCACACCAGGGCCTTGTAGTCGGTGAGCGCGGGTGCGGCGGACGCGTCGGTGACGAACCAGGAACGGCTCGGGCCAAAACCCAGACCGGTGAGACCGAGCGTCGCGAGGCGCGAGCTCAGCTTCAGGAACTTCCGTCGTGCGGGCGTATGCGTATGCATGGCGTGTCTCTCGAGGAAAACCAGCAGCCTAAGGAATCACGACGGTCTGGAACGCCGTCGCGGGACCGGACCCGCAGGCGTTGACCGCTCGCACGCTCAACACATACGTGCCAGGCGGCGCCGCGGCGGCGAACCCGCGCGCGGGCGTCGGGAAGGTACCGCTGTAGGTGCCCGACACGAGGATGTGATACCCGGTCGCCGGAGTGCCGCCCGAAGGTGCATCCCACGCCATGATCACGGCGTTGCCGGAACGAACCGCCGAGTAGTTCATGGGCACGCGCGGGAGCGCGCACGACGTACTCGGCACGGTCAGCGACACCGACCCGCTCTGGCTGCTCGAACCGGCGGCGTTCACGGCCCGCAGGCGCAGCGTAAAGGTGCCGTCGTAGATGTTGGGCGCCGAGAACTCTTCGCTGAGCGGCAGCGGCACCGAGGCGTTCGCCGCCCCGGTGACGTCGAGGATCAGGCTGGTGGGCTCGCCGCCCGCGTAGGAATTCTTCCACGCCATGAAGATGGTGCGGCCCTTCACCGCCGCCTGGAAGTTGCTCGGCGTCGACGGCTTGACCGGGACGTTGACGTTGACCCTGATCTCGTTACCGGGCAGGCTCATCTCGCCGCCGTCCATGGCCCGCAGGCGCAGGTAGAACGTGCCGGTAGGCGCGGGGAACGTAAAGGTCGTCGCCGCGCTGCCCGTTGGCACCGAGGCCAGTACCGCACCCGGCGTGAGGCTGCCCTCGAGCAGGTAGTTCGAAGGAGATGGGCCAAGCGCCGGAGGATTCCACTTGAGCATCATCATGTTGCCGTACTGACGCTCCACGACCAGTCCCGTGGGCGGCTGCACGTTGGTCGGAATCACACCGCCGGCGCTGAAGCCGTTGCCATACACCGAGTACTCACTGGAGATGGCCGCCAGATACAGCGCGCCAATCGCCCGCTGGCTCGGGTCGGACGCGGGGACTGCATCGGTGGCCGTGATGAGCAGCGAGCGGAGCTGACTCGACATACGACCCATCATCAGGCGCTGATTCACGAGATCGACGAGCGTGGCCGAATTCCCCGCGACCGTGTTGAAGAGCGTGCGATCGATGGCATACGCGGAGCCGTACTGGCCCGTGATGATGCCGTAGATGAAGTTGGCGCGCTGAATCGCCAACGCGGGTGGATAGAGCTGGAACTCTGGCCCGAAGACCGACGGCTGATTGGGCAGCGTGGCCGTGAGGGCGTAGAAGCTGAAGACCGTCTGCGGGGTCAACACGCGCTGACTGAGGTTCGAAAACACGAACTGGAAGCTGTCGGGGCTGCCGATGGTGGCGCCGAGCGCCCGGCCAAAGCCGATCACGTGCAGCACGGGGTCCTTCAGGCGCCCGTGAATCGCCAGTGTCGGGCTGAGTGCTTCCGGGTCGAGCAAGATCGCCTGAATGACCGCGCGCAGGTCGCCGCGCACGCCGGCACCGTTGTTGATGAACACGTTCACGACCCGTGTGACAAACGCCGGCGAGGGATTGCTCGTGACCATCGACCGAATCAGCCGCGTGACCACAAAGGGCGGCAGGTTCGGGTGATTGAACACGTTGTCGATCACCCACTCCAGATCCTGCGGCGCGCTCAGACCCGCGGGCACCACGACTCCGCTCAGCAGCGTCTTGGCCCCAACGTCGTGGCGGCTGGCCGTAGGCGTCGGCGTCAGCTCGCCCACGAAGTACTCGGGATTCGAGTTCGACAGCGTGGCGCCCGGCTTGGTCGGATAGGTCCAGCCGGTCAGCGCGCGCGCGAATTCGGCAATCGTCGTCTGCGTGTAGGTCGGCATCGGCTGGCCCGCGCCGTCGAGCTTCTGACTGCCGTCGTTATTCAACTGCCAGACGCCTACCGAGAAGAGCTGCAGCAACTCGCGGGCGTAGTTCTCGTTGGGCGAGGTCGTCGCCGACGCACTCCGGTTGAAGACGTTGTCGAGGTACTTGCCCATCGTGGGACTGAGCGACACGTCACGCAGCAACGTGCGGTAGTTGCCGAAGGCGTTGCGCGACAGCATCTGCACCCACGGGGTGAGCTGTTCGCCGGTGTTCACCTTGTTGGCCGACACCACGACGATCTGGCTCAGCGCGAACATCGTGCGTTGGCGCACCTGGTCGGGCCCAGTGGCCATGTTCAGGTAGACCTGCGCGCGCAGCTGATTGCTGTCGAGCCCGGCAGGCAGCGGGCTTTCAGGCAACTGGAACTGGTCGGTCAGCCACGCCTGGGGGCCCATCCCCTGCACCGTGGCCACGTCAATGGCCGTGGGGCCAAAGGTCGCCTGCTCGAGGAAGTGCACGGCCGTCGTGGCGTCGGTGCCCTGTGCAAAACCGTGTCCTATGTACAAAATCTG
>JANNEJ010000111.1:0-3379 GCA_031378585.1 Acidobacteriota bacterium
GGAATGCCGCGGTCGCCGCCGACGCGGATCGGCTGATACACGGGCAAACGGCCCAGAAACGGCACGCCCATTTCGGTCGCCAGCTGCTCGCCACCGCCGTGCCCGAAGATGTCGCTCTCGATGTGGCAGTTGGGGCAGGCGTAGTAGCTCATGTTCTCGACGAGCCCGAGCGGCGGGATGCTGAGCTTCTCGTACATCCGCACCGCGCGGCGCGTGTCGGCCAGCGACACGATCTGCGGCGTGGTCACGACGACCGCGCCGGCCACCTGCACCGTCTGACTGAGCGAGAGCGCCACGTCGCCCGTGCCCGGCGGCATGTCGATGATCAGATAGTCGAGGTCTTTCCAGGCCACGTCGGTGAAGAACTGGCGGATGGCGCTGTGCAGCATGGGCCCGCGCCAGATGAGCGCCTGGTCGTCGCTGGCCATGAACGCCATCGACACGATCTGCACGCCGTATTTCTCGGCGGGCGCGATCTTCTGCCCATCGGTGCCGAGTTCCGCGGTGAGCCCGAACATGAGCGGCACGTTGGGGCCGTAGACGTCGCCGTCGAGAATGCCCACCTTGGCGCCCATCTGCGACAACGCCAGCGCCAGGTTCACCGACACGGTGCTCTTGCCGACGCCGCCCTTGCCGGCGCCCACGGCAATCACGTTCTTCACGCCCGGCAGCGGCGGACGGCCATGCTCGGGCTTGGTCACCGACTTCACGTTGGCCGTCACGGTGAGGTCCACGCCGGTCACGCCCGGCAGAGCGGCCACGGCCGCCTGCGCCTGTTCCTCGAGGCGCTCGCGGGCGGGGTGCGCGGGGGTGGGCAGTTCCAGCGTGAAGCTCACGCGACCCTCGGCCACCGTCACCTGCTTGGCCATCCCCAGCGCCACGATGTCCTGCCGGAAGTCGGGGTCCACCACGCCCTTGAGCGCGTCGAGCACCTGTCCCGGCTGCAGTCCGTCTGACATCACACGTTTCCTCTCGTCCAACCGATCAAGCTTACTCCAGCGAGGCTGCGCCTCTGACCGCCGAGCCTGTGGCTCCGCCTCGCTGGCGGCAGCGTCTCTTGGCCCCGCCTCCGGCGGGGCGCTGGCGTTCCTGTGGTGGCGGAAGGGCTGGCCTTTGTGTAGACTCCACGGCGCGGCCCGCCCGTTCACGCGGCCACAAGAGAGGCTCCGATGGCAGACGACACGACCCAGCCACCGCCACCGCTTCCCACAGGCGGCACCCAGTCGAGCAATCGCGGCGTGATGATCGTGCTCTCCTACCTGTGGCTGCTGGCACTCGTGCCGCTGCTCGTAGAGAAGGACGACAAGGAAGTGCAGTGGCACGCCAAGCACGGCATCGTGCTGATGCTGGCTGAAATCGTCTTCTGGATTGCCATCACCGTCGTGCAGATGGCGCTCGGCACCATCCTGGGTTGTGTCGTGGGGCTGCTGAGTTTCGGGGTGTGGCTCGGGATCGTCGTGCTCCACATCTTTGCGATCGTCAAGGGCGTGAACGGCAGCCGTCTGATCGTGCCGGGCGTGTCGCAGTACGCCGACAAGCTGTAGGGAGGTGCCGGTGGTGGCGTGGCATCTCCCTCGGGCTCAACTTCGCTCCGGCATGCCGGGGCACTCGGAGACCGGCAGGGCTGCCGGGGCTCAGATTTCGCCGTCGTGAGACGCCACGCCACCACCGGCGCGTAAAGGCCGATGTCGCGACTCGCGCTCGGCGTGCTCCTCTCTGTGGTGTTGGCCGGCGTGTGGGATGTGGCCCGCGCGCCGGACCAGCAACTCGCCTCGCGTGTCGCGATTGTGGCCGTGCATGGGTATCAGGCGACGCTGTCGCGGGTCTTCGCATCCACCGGCGTGAAGTGCCGATTCGACCCCACGTGCAGCCACTACGGCGAGGCCGTGCTCGAGCGCTACGGGCTCGTGCGGGGCGGGTGGATGGCGGCCAGGCGGGTGCTGCGGTGCGGTCCGTGGACGACCCTGGGCACGCTCGATCCTCCGCCGACCGGTGCGTAACACAGCGCCGGGCGCGCACCGCGGACTGACTCACGAGCCAGCGAGCGGGTTCGGCGGCGGCGCGGGCAGGAACACCTGCCGGCCGTCGTTGTGCAGCAGCACCCAGCACGCATCGCCGCCAAGCGCCGTGCCGAACGGCAGCAGCGGCAGGTTCCCCACCGCGAGGCCGAGCGCGAGCAGGCGCGCGCGTGGGCCGTGGCCACTCAAGGCGCGTCCCACCCAGGTGTGCAGACCCGCCCAGATGAGCGCCAGCACCGCCAAGCCGCCCATCACGACGGCCGTGAATCCCGCGGCCACGTCCGACCCGGTCGCGACCGGCCCTGACACGCGCGCGACGGCGGCGGCGCCGCCCGCCAGCGCCAGAGCCGCGGCGCCCACGATCATGAACACGGCGCCCCACACACGGTAGAGCTGCGCCAGGAAATCGACGTGGCGGGTCACAGCACCGCGATGCGCACTTCGACGTGCGCAAGGTGGCCGCGCGGATGCGCCACGCTGAACGAGAAGCGGGCACCATCAGCCACGCCCGCCGGTACGGTGAGCGTAAGCGGATAGCGCTCGGTCGCCACGCCCGTGCCCTCGCAGGGCGAGCACGACGCGCTCCATGATTCGCCGCGGCCGCCGCAGCCGACGCAGGCGCGGGTCAGCGGCACGTCGAGCGGCACCTTGGTGCCCTGGAAGGCCTGCCGAGGCGAGAGCCGCACGTGGGCCACGAGCGGGGGGACGTCGGTGGTATCGCCGAAGCTGGCGCGCATGCGGCTGATGGGCCCGCGCATCGACGGAAAGTCGATGGCCACTTCATCCGCCAGGGATCGGCGCAGCTCACGCTCGAGCTCAGGTGAGCTCTCGGCCGCCGTCCAGGCCTCGTCGACGCTCCAATATCTGGACATGATCACCAACGCGCGCCCCGAGGCGCGCGTCTCCCGTTACCTTAGGAGCCGGGTGACGGGTTGTCAAGGCAACTGCGGTTCACTACCATGGCGAAATCATGCAGAAGGAGTGTCCCCAATGCGGTGAATACATGCGGCTCAGCCTGCGCGAGGAAATCCGTCACATTCCCGGCTCGTCGCAGGTGCTGAAGACGCCGATCCGCGAATGGATCTGCCCCGAGTGCGACTACTTCGAGGAAGCGGACCGCGAGACCGACGAGGGCTGAGACCGCACACGACAAAAGGGGCCCTGAGGCCCCTTTGGTCGAACACCGTACCGGCTCGCGACTAGCGCGCGCCGACGGTCAACATCACTTCGCGACGCAGCGCATCGTCTGCCTCGTCGAAGTTCAGCGCGGTCTCACACTCGTCGCAGAGCACCTCGAACACGGCAGGACGGGTCTCGTCGGTGACCTCGACGTGCGAGTCGTCGAGCTTCACCACGTGCAT
>JANNEJ010000157.1:0-1623 GCA_031378585.1 Acidobacteriota bacterium
TGTGCCCATGGAGACGTGGACGCTCGATCGCCGTCCAGCCGGATTCACCGGCCTCGTGCTGCGCCTGCCGGTCGATGCGCACTCGATCACGGTGTCTGGCGACGACGCCGCGCGCGGGTCGGTCCGGCGCATGACGCTCAAACCACGTACGCTGGTGCCGCGCGACCGGCCCGCAGCCGCGCTTCGCGCTGGGCGCTACGGCCGCGTGGTCGTGTTCGCGCTCGACGACCATGCGTATCTGGAACCGGGGGCGCAATGGGTGAGCGGCGAGACGGCCGCGTCATTCGTGGTGCAGGGCGATGCCGACATGCGACCGGTGGCGCGGGTGCGCGCCGGCGCCGTCGACAACGTCGTCACGCTGTCGGTCGGGAGCTGGCGCGTGGTCCTGCCGGTGGCGAAGGAACAGAGCATCGACGTGCCGCTGCCTGATGAAGCGCTGGCGCCAGCGGTGCTCTCGATTGCCAGCGCGCAGGGGTTCAGACCGTCGGAGCACGCGCCTGGCAATGGAGACGTGCGGTGGCTCGGCGTCTACGTGACGTGGCCTGACGGCGCTGCCGCCGCGGCCACGCAGCGCTAGAAGCGGGCGGTACCGCCGAAGTACAGGCCCTTGAACGTCAGGGTGCCGGTGTCCCTCCTCGCCGCGTAGAACACGTCGATGCTACGGTATCCGACCTGCACCCCGAAGTTCTTGTGCGGATTGAACGTGGCGTTCACATCGAAGTCGACATAACGGCCTTGGTGGTCTTCCCACGCGTTCTCGGGCATCTTGAAATAGCTCACTTCGCCGTTGAGCGCCAGGTTCTTGGTCGCGTATACCCGCCCGACGGCGCCAATGGTGGGAATGGGCGCCACCTGCTTGGCGAACTCGGCGCCGATGGGGCTGTTGAGCTCGACGCTACTGTCGGTGTACTTCACATCGACAATCGCACCGAGGAAGCCGCGGTCGCGATACAGGAAGTCGTACTCGTAGCCGAAGCGCCAGGTCGTGAACTGCGCGGTCGTGGATACGGGCAGACCCACGCGATAACGCTGGCCGTTGAAGACGAACTCGCGCCGGACCTGACCCTCAGCCTCGTAGGCTAAGGGCACGTAGTTGACGCGGAAGCGATGCTTCTTCGCAGGTCGCAGCACGATGCGCAGATCCTTCATGGTCTGCTTCTCGATGCCGAGGTCGTCCACGAGGTTGACGTCGGTGCCCAGAATGCCCAGCGCCTCGCTGTTGACGATGGTGGCCGGCGTCGGGTTCCAGAAGTTGAACGAGACCTCGAAACGGTACTTCTCGCCCACGGTGGTGGAGGTGGTGTCGGGCACCCGGTACTGAGCCTGCGCTACGCCGGCGAACAGGCCTAGAGCAAACAGGGTGGCGAACACGAGGCGGGGCAACTGAAGCTTCTGCATGGATTCCGACCCTTGGCTTGGCAGACTGACGACAAAAAGGACGGCCCGGCCCGCGGGGGAGGCATAGCCAAGCGCCATTATGTGAACTATCGGCAGGAGGACACCGGACCTGCAGGGGGCAGGATCAAGCTGAGCCGTTCTCGACAGGCCGGGTTGGAACGACCCAGGCCGGAGAGGCGCAGCTCATCGGTAGCCGGGGCGAATCGATCCCGGGCGCGACCGGTC
>JANNEJ010000192.1:0-8472 GCA_031378585.1 Acidobacteriota bacterium
GTTGCGCACGCTCTCGGCCTCGACCGCCACGCGCACCAGATGGCCGGAGCCCTGGAACTCGAGCACCACGCCAGTGTCCGAGAGGCGTTGGATGCTGGCGCTGTCGACCATTCGGAACCAGGCCCACGGTCCCTGGATCGACATCACTTGCCGAGGGCCGCCGCGGTCCTCGAACGTGGCCACCGCCGCAGCCAGCGCTCCGGGCCAGCGCAGTGGCACGCTGCGGCTGGGCCCGCGCACGTAGTCGACGGAGGTGCCGTCGACCTGCAGCACGAACCTCGTGGCGCGCGGATTCAGCTCTGACATCGTCAGCGTGAAATTGACCGCCGGTCGTTCCGCGTCCGCCGGGAAAAAGAGATCGCGTATCCGTCGCGCAGCCTCGAACTTCCGCAACATCTCGGCCGGCCCTTCCGCGCCCGGACGCCAGACCCAGGGCCGCTGGGAGGTATCGACCAGCGGGGCAAGGTAGGCAGCGAAGAACCGCTCGTAGATGCCTTTGTAGCCGAACAAGCGCCCGAAGTCGGCAACCGGCACCTCGCGTGTCGCGCTCGGCGAGAACGGATAGCGGTCGGTGAGGATGACGCGGCATTCGTCGACCACAGCGGCAAGGTAGCGGCCTTCGAGTTCACCCTTGGCGTCGCCGACCACGACATTCTCGGCCTTGTCTCCCACCCGCGCGACCAGGGCCCGCACGAGCGGCGGGGCATTGGTGCCGAATTGTTGCAGCGTCTGAAGGGCCGTGCGCAGTGCGGGGTCGGACAGCCCGGTGATCGAGGGCTGCGAGCCCACCTCGGGGCCAAGCAGCCTCAGCAGTTTGTTGACCTCGCCGATCCTCTCCAGCAACTGATCGATGGGCGCCGCGCCTGGTTCGCCACGCAGGAACTGGTGCACCGGCTGGAAGTGAGCCGTCACAAATGCGCCCGGCGACAGGCTCGACAGACCCACGGCCTCGCCTAGCGGCTTCACCAGCTTACCGAAGCGATCGGTGAGTGCCTTGCCCGCCGTAGCCAGGGTGCCAGAGGGCGGTGCCGCCGGCGAGGGCGCATCAACGAGCATCGTGTGCTCGGCCACGGTGAGCAGTATCGCCCGCAAGGGCGACGACGCACCGCCCAGGATGCCGAGGGCATCGGCCATCTCGGCCACCGTGTCGAAGCGGACCAGGTCGAGATCCGCCAGCACCGCGTCCCAGTGGGCCACATAGTCGCGCTCGTACATGTCGATGACCTGCGCGGCCAGCCTGACCGGGTCGGCCGAGAGCAGGCCTGCCTCGCCCCACACCCAGCTGTCGGCGGCGTATTCGGCAACCAGCGCGGCCGTGACGGTCGTGGTGGCCTCTTTGAACACGGGCTTGCTATACAACCCCGGCACCGGCGTTGAAAGACTCGCCCCGCTCGCCCGCCGCAGCACCTTGTCGGCGCCGATCCCGGCCGCGATGTCGAGCCGCACGGCGCGCGCCGCGTCGTCGGCATAGCGGCGCTTCAGGCGCCCGAACATGATCTGTGGAATGGAGGCACGCCGAATCGTCGAGCGGGCCTGAGCGACGAGGGCGGCGTCGAGCGCCACCGGCCGCACGGTACCCTCTTGCGCCAGAAGGTTCTGGAAATGACGGGACAGCGACGCGCCGGTGCCCGCGCCAGCGCCATCGGCGTTCTTCCATTCGAAGTCGGCGAATTCCTGCAGGAACGCTTTATCCAGGCGTCTCGGGTCGCCGAGCATCAGATACGCCTTCAGATACTCGTACAGCGCTTCCGGCTCCGTGCCGTTCTGGAGCAGACGCTCCTTGATCCGCAGTGCCACCCGCGGCAGCAGCGCGCCGTCGAGCTCGCGCACGTACGCGTCGCGGGCGGCGTTACCCAGGGACGCACCCTGATACAAGCCCCACCGCATGCCCCACGGGGTATCTGCGCGGTGCCGATCGGCCACATCGACCACATGCCGCACGGCGTCGAGGCGCGGCAAGAGGGTCGCCAGCGACGCGTTCTGCGACACCGGCGGCACCTGATCGAGCGTCTGGACCGCGGCGGCCAGCTCGGAGAGATAGGCGCGATTGCGGCTCGCGCTCCACGACCACACGGCAAACGCGAGCACGGTCACGAGCGCCAACCCCGTGTAGGCCCCGAGCTGCGCCGCCGCCTTTCGTACCTCGAGCGTGCGGTTCATGCCGGCCAGCCCGGATTCGCCGATCATCACGTCTTTCAGCAGGCGCTCGACGAAATAGGCCTTGCCCCGGCCGGTGGACTGCCCGATGGCGTCGGCCGCCACGCCGAATCGCCGCCCGATCGCGCCGAGCAGGCGGTCGATGGGTGTGCCTTCCTGGGTGCCGCTCGTCAGGTACACGCCGCGCAGCAGCACCGGCCGGTCGAGACGCGACGTGGCGAAGACCTCGTGCACGAACTCGGCGAGCACGTCCTTGAGCGCGGCCATCTGTTGGGGAAACCCGAAGACGGCCGTGCGGCGCCGCACGTCGCGGTTTTCTTCCACCCGCGCAAACACCCGTTCGTTCAGCCGGGTCATGAGGGCTTCGAATTCGGCCGGCAGCGCGCTGGTCGCCTCGCCGCTCACCGTCACGTCGTAGGGAAAGGTGACACCCCACACCTGCGCCCGCTGTTCCTGGGTGAGGTCGTCGAAGTACTCGGCGAAACCCGCGACCAGGTCGCACTTGGTCACCATCACGTAGACCGGCAGCTGGACGCTCAACTCGCGATTGAGCTCGTTCAGCCGCCGCCGGGCCGCCTCGATGTGTGACTCACGTTCGCTCTCTCCCTGCACCATGAGGTCCGAGGCACTGATCGTGAGAATGACGCCGTTCAGCGGCCGGCGCTTTCGGTACTTCGCCAGCAGCGCCAGGAACTCCCGCCACCCTTCGCTATCGGACGACGCATCGGAGTCCTGCGTGGTGTAGCGCCCGGCCGTGTCGAGCAACACGGCTTCTTCGGTGAACCACCAGTCGCAGTTGCGGGTGCCGCCCACGCCGCGCAGTGCGCCCTTCCCCACGCGCTGTTCCAGGGGGAACTTCAGCCCGGAATTGAGCAGAGCCGTCGTCTTCCCCGAACCGGGCGCGCCAATGATCACATACCACGGCAGGTCGTACAGACTGTGGCCGCTCTGACGGCCCTGCTTCAAGGTGGCGACGGCCTCTTCGAAGCGCTCCCGCAGGCGTACCACTTCAGGGGATGCCTGATCCTTGGCGGGATGCGCCTGCTTGATCACTGCGGCCACCAGCATGTCGCTGGCGCGGAATGCCCGTAGTCGTCGGACGAGGCGCGAGCCACCCCAGATGGCCACGACCAGCGCCATCGCGATGAGGCGGCTTGTTTCGGACTCGAGCGGCCGGTAGGTGCCAAACGCGAACAGCGGCCCGGCAAACCAGATGAAGAGCGCCAGCAGCAGAAAGCCGACGGTGACGACGATGAAGCGTTTCAGGAAAGCGAACATCCTACGTGCCTCGCACGTGGACGATCTCCACGCGTCGATTGCGCGAGCGGTTCTCGGGCAGTGACTCAGGTCGATGGAGCGGCTCGGAGGAACCGACGCCCGTCCAGCTGACCCGCCCGGCATTGGCCGGCGACTTCAGCAGCACCTGGGCCACGGAGACGGCGCGTTCCCGCGAGAGCGCGAAGTTGTCCTGGTAGCGCAGCGACCGCATCTGCTGGTCGTCGGTGTGGCCGACAACCAGCACCCGCCCAGGCACCTGCGCGATGGCGCTCGCCACTTTCTCCAAGACGTCGACTGACGCGGTGTTCACGGTGGCGCTGCCAGAGGCGAACAGACCCGACGCAAGCAATGTGACCACGGTGCGCCCGCCCTGCTCGTCGACCTTCAGTGCGCCAGCGCGCTCATCGGCCGCCAGCAGTTGCTTGAGGGTCGGCCCCTTGGACGGCGGCGGCGGGACCGCGTCGGCAAAGCCGTCGCGGCCCAGGTTCGCTAGCGTGACCTGGATCGGCGCGGCCGATCTGGCCAGCGCCGCGTAGTACACCGTGAAGGTCACGGCCGCGATCGCCAGGGCTGCGGCAGCCACCACCCACCACGGCACGTAGCGTATGACAGGATTGCGGCGATCCTCCAGCCCGCGCCAGCGCAACGACAACTCGGGCTCCGGCGCAGTGCGCAGGGTGCGGATGCGGCGATACAGCGCGTGCTGGACGTCGGCGAGTTGTTCGTGACCCCGGTCCTTGACCTGGTACTTGCCCGCGAACCCGAACGCCAGACACAGATACTGCAGCTCCATCAAATCGACGTACTTCGCCGGATCGCGCGACACGCGGTCGAGCACGTCGAAAAACTTCTCCCCGCCCCAGGCTTCGTTGTGGAGCGCCACGAGCAACGGGTTCTGGGCCCATTCGCTCTGGCCGCCCCACGGCGTGGACAACACCGCTTCGTCCAGGCCGGCGCACAGCGCATACCGCGCGGCCATGACCATGTCGTTCTGCACGCCGTACTGCCGCGCCTGCTCTTCGAAGCGGCGCACCTCGTCGAGCGCGTGCCGCCGCAAGCCTGAGACATCCCCCCCCGCGAGCGACCCGCGCAGGCGACCGGCCAGCAGCAGCAGCGGGCTGGCGGCCTGCACGAGCGGATTCAGACCGAAGCCGAGGGCGCCCTGCGCCGATTGGGGAACTGGGTCGGATTCCGCCGCCACCTGCGCGCGAGCTCTTCCGGCCTCGGCGCCGCCGCGCCGGCCAGCGCCGGGACGCGGCCGAAGTACGGTGCCGTCGGGCCGGTTGAACGGGTCGTCGATGTCGGCCATGACGAGGTTGCGTTCAGCCGCGAATCGCCCAGAACTCCATGCCCAGTCCAGGGAATTCGCCAGCGACGTGCAGGGCTACCCCGCCAGACGACGTCAGCTGTTCCCAGAGATCGCTCGACTGGTCGAGCTCGAAGTACGCAAAGCCCGCGTGATACGGAATCTGGCGCGGGGCGACCGGCAGCGCGCGCACTGGCACGCCGGGCAGCTGCAGCGTGACGAGGTCCCTGATCTTCTCGACGGGACCGACCTTCAACTGTGCGGGGAAGCGGCGGCGAAGTTCTTCGGTGGGCAGGTCGGCGCGCGCGGCCAGGATGAACGCCGCGGTGCTATAGAGCGACCGGTCGGCCACGATGGCCACGCTGATGCCGAACTTCTTCTGCTCGATCGGGATGGCGATCGCGGCTTGTTCGAGCACCGCGCTCAGCGCCGTGCGCAGGGCTACGATCACCGGCTCGAACGACTCCTTGAGCCGGTCGTGGCGGTAGCCGGGGAACTTCGGCGGTCGCCGGCTCACGTTGGTAAACGTCGCCAACTCGCCGGCCGCGGCCGCATAGAGCTGATACAGCAGTTCCGGGTGCGCGGCACCGCCGTCGGCATGATGCGCCAGCAGTGGCTCGTAGCGATTGATCGCAATCAGCATCAGGAAGTCGGCAATCTCGGCGGCCGATCCCCGGCCAGTCGCCGCAACGCGTCCACCGAGGGCCTCGCCGCGCTGGTGCACGAGCCCCAGCAACTCGGTCATGAGCGTCGCCAGTCTGGGCGCCGTGCGCGCGTGCAGGACCGTCGGGATGAACGTCTCGTCAAGAACGACCTGCCGGTCCGATCGGCACTCGACCAGGAGCCCCAGCGGCACGCAGGCGTAGGCTTCGGTCACGTCGCCTTCAAGCAGGAGCCGTGAACGGAGCGTGGCGACTTCGAGCAGCGCTGTGCCGGAGGCGGCCGACGTGGCATCGCGGGCCTGGAGCTCACGCACGCCGTAACGCTCCAAGCCCTCGGCCGCTGCCGCGCGGTCCACCTCGAGCTCGCCGGGACGGCGCAGGGGCAGGGCCAGGTGTACTCGCTGGTCGCGCACCTGGGCGCCAATCTCGATAGGCGGTGGCAACGGCTCGTCGTCGGGCATGCGAAACGGCGTGCCGTCTGGAAACACGCCAACGGCTCGTCGCAGCCCGAACTTGCCGATGCTGAGCAGGTCGCGTTCCAGTTCGAATTCCGTCAGACCCCAGCTGTGACTGGCGAGCGCCCGACAGCGCGTTTCGACATACCGCTCGAAGAAGCGGTCCTGCTGCTGCAGGTGCTGGGGCTGCAGGAACAGCCCTTCCGACCAGATAACCCTATTGTTGGCAGACATGGCAGCTGACCGGCGAAGTCTATACCCGAAACGAGAAGTCGTCCACGCGCGGACGTCAGCTAAGGGGCACTGCTCTTCGGCGCGGGTGGGCGCTCGGCCTTGAGGCGCGCGAGCTGCTCTTCGTATGCGCTGGCGAACGACTCACCGAACAATTTTCGAAAGCTCGCCTCGGGATCCGCGAGCAGGGCGTCAGATTTCTCTCGATACAGATCCCAATACCGTAGTTTGGCCGGCACCGTCAGCAGCGAGCCTTTCTTCAGCTGACGGTCGAATTGGGCCTGTAGTTGGGCAGGATCGAACTGCGCGAGCATGGCCTCAAACGCCACCCGCATGCCCGAGAGCATCGCGATTTGATGCGCCCGCACATCCTCGAACGCGTCTTCGAAGGCTTCCACAGCGGGTAGATAGGCGGCGTTCCGCTTGACCAGCAGGTTGTGGAGCGCGTCGTCGACGTTGGCCGAGAACTTGAGCGGGTTGTTGTCGGCCGGCCGGAACTGCGTCATGCGCATCCGGAACTCGTCCTTGATCTGCTGGCGCGCCCGAAGGACGTCCATCACGCCCTCGACGACCACCCTCAGGATCCGACCGAAGTCGCGCGCAAGGTCCTCGCTGATCTCGACGTCTTCCAGACCAGCGCCCGCGAGCATCGCCGCCAATCCTTCGTGGGCCGACGCGCCGAGTGGTGGCAACACCGGCGGCGGCGCGGGCAGACGCTCTGACACTGGCGCTGCGGCGGCCGGCCGAACTGCATCCGGCGGCCCCGGGAGCCCCGGAACAGGCGTGAGTCCAACCCCGGAGGACACCGGGGACGGCGAGGCAGCCGGGAGCGATTGAGGGTCAGCGAGCACCACGCCCTCTCCAAGGTCCTCGGTCTCAAATGGGTCCGGCACCGCCACCTGTGACGCAGGTTCTATCGGCCTGTGGGCCGGCGGTTTGAAGACGCCGGAATCTGAGGCCAGCGGATCGTAGTCCTCGGGAATCAGCGGCACCGATGAGCGTCGTCGTATGTGTTCCGGCGGCGAAGGCGGCACCGCCGGCGGTCGGTAGTGCTCGGCCAGGGGCGAATCCGCATCGAGCGCGCGGGCGGTTGGCACCTTGCGGGGTCGGGCCTTCGGTGCTTCGCCCTCGAGCAGCTTGAGCGGATCGACCTCGCCCAGCCCTGCGGCATCGCGGGAACTCTGCGCCGAAGGCCCGCGGTGCCCAAGCAGTGGGGAATCGAACGGGTCGTCGGTCCCGAACGGGTCCGCCGCAGCGCCGCCCGCACGAGCGGCGCCCGCGACCGAGACCGACACGCGAATATCGTAGGGGTCGATCATGATCCGGTCGCCCGAGTTCAGCTTCTGAGGGCGACCGCGCACCAGGCGTTCCCGGGACTGATTGACGTAGACGCCGTTGGTGCTCGTGTCTTCGATGAAGAACGCGCCGCTCACGCAGGTGATGACGGCGTGCCGGTTCGAGACCTTGGAATGGGGCAGCACCCAGTCACTGCTGCGGGCGCGGCCAATCGTGCCGCCCTCGCTGCCGAAGGACTGACTGCTGGCCGTGCCGAGCGAATCCGGACGCGGCGAAACAACTTCCAGGGTCAGAATCACGTGTCGGGCAACTCTCGTTTTGAGTTTACCGCAGACCCGCTGTGGGTCGCCGCCCAAAGCCGAGAGGACAGTCGAATGCGCGGCAATCTCTGATACCCTTCCCGCCCGAAGGTCACCAGTGCCGAACCCGTCCCCGCAACCAACCGCGCCGTCTGTCAGTTTCCTGAAGCTCGCCGGTCCTGGCCTGGTCGTGGCCGCCACCGGCATCGGATCTGGCGACGTCGTCTCGGCCACCGTCGGCGGCGCGCGCTACGGGGTCGTGCTGCTCTGGGCCATCCTGCTCGGCGCGTTCTTCAAGTTCGTGCTGAGCGAAGGCATCGCGCGCTGGCAACTCGCAACCGGCACGACCGTGATCGAGGGCTGGGCGGCGCACTTGCCGGCGTGGGTGAAGTTCTACTTCGGCGTCTACCTGGTGCTCTGGACCATCGCAGTGAGCGCGGCGCTCACCAACGCCTGCGGGCTCGGCTTGTCGAATCTGACGGGCGGCGCCATTCCCCAGTCGTGGGGCGCGGTGGGACACAGTCTGATTGGCTTTGCCTTCGTGTATCTCGGTGGCTACGGCAAGTTCGAGAAGCTGATGAAGCTGCTGGTCGGCGTAATGGGCTTCAGCATCCTCGTGTGCGCGGGGCTCACGATGACCAATCCGGGCACGGCCGCACAGGGGCTGGTGCTACCGGTGATTCCCGTCGGTAGCGGCACCTATGTGCTCTCGCTCATCGGCGGCATCGGCGGCTCGGTCACGATGCTGTCCTACAACTACTGGATGCGCGAGGAAGGCATGCGCGGGT
>JANNEJ010000216.1:0-1543 GCA_031378585.1 Acidobacteriota bacterium
CCAGGAGGACGCCCCCGCCGAGACGCTGGCCGAGATTCGCGCGTTCCTTGCGTAGTGCTCAGCCGCGCGAGTGGTGTGCGTGATCGCAGACGGCCGCGTCTACCACAGCACGCGGACCACCCCTGCCGTGCGGATGGCGTCGTCGCGCGTGATGAGCGGCAGATCGAGCGATCGGGCCGCGGCCACGATCAGGCCGTCGAACGGGTCGCGCGTGAATCCCAATTCGCTGGCGTCGACGATCTGCGTGGCCGTCAGGTCCAGGAACTGGAAGCACGGGTTCGAGAACACGTGGTCGAAGTAATCGCGCACCGACGTCTTCAGGATCGCGCGACGGGTTCGCGTCAGCACCGCCACCTCCCACACCACCGCTGCTGGGACGTAGACGATCGCCTGCTGCAACTCACACGCCGCGAAGTGCGCGGCCGCTCGTCGCCCGATCGCGGGAGCGCTCGAGGTGTGGAAGAGCAGCGCGTGCGTGTCACACACTGCGACGTCAGCCACGACGCGTACCTGCGCGTCTCCTGCGGGCCTTCGGCGACTGAGCGTCGTACGCGGCACCGTCTTCTCGAACCAACAGCGGCCTCGACAGCGATTCCTCGAACAGCTCGCGGACGGCCGCCTTGGCTTTCGAGAGGTGCGGATCGTCCGGAGGAATTGTCACCAGGCCCACGGCCGACCGCACGGGCGCGAGCCGCCCGCCGGTCCGCACTTCCGTCACGAGGCGGTCGAGCGCCTCGCTGAGGTTGCCCTTCGACGTCACCCGGGCGCGACCGCGAAGCCAAGTCAGATTCATGTCATCCAGCGTGACCGACACCGCTTTCCGAGGCATGCGCCATGGTATCACATGCGCATACGATAGACCGGCGCGTCGAGACGCTGCCGCGTGCGCTCACCAGCCGCGCTATCATCGCAACCGATGTCTTCCCCTCGTCGTGTTCGTGTCGGCGTCCTTGGCGCCGGCACCTGGGCCCAGGCGGCCCACCTGCCCGGCTTTGCCCGCGACCCGCGGTGCGAACTCGTGGCCATTGCCGACCCGAAGCGCGAGGTGGCCGACGAGGTGGCCCGCCGCTTCGGCATCCCCCACATCTACGACACGCACGAGGCGCTGATTGCGCGCACCGACCTCGACCTGGTGGACGTGTGCACGCCGAGCAGCACGCACTTCGCGCTGTCGTGGGCGGCGCTCGACGCCGGTAAGCACGTGCTCTGCGAGAAGCCCGTGGCGTTCGACTTCCGCGAGACGCGCCGGGCCGCCGAGTTCGCGCGGTCCAAAGGCCTGAAGACCAAGCTCGGCTTCACCTTCCGCTACGCGCCGGCGATGCGCTACTTCCGCAAGCTCGTGGCCGACGGCTTCGTGGGCACGCCCTTCATCTTCAACGGCTACGAGCAGAACTCGCAGTGGCTCGACCCGATGAACCCGCTCCGTCAGGTGGATCCCGACATCGATCCCAACATCCTGCACGTGTCGTCGCTCGAGGGCTACGGCGGGCCGATCATCGACATCTCGCACCTGATGGTGGGCGCGGATCTGTCGAGTGTCGTG
>JANNEJ010000359.1:0-6092 GCA_031378585.1 Acidobacteriota bacterium
GTCGCGGCAATCAGCAGGTCCTCCTGTTGCGTGACGTTGGTCATGAGCACGACCTGTCCGTCGTCGTTGACGTCGAAGGCCAGGAAGTCTCTGGGGCCCGAGGTGATCGCCTCGATCGGGCCTCTAGTGGCGGCCGTGCGCGCGTCGATGCGGATGCGCGCCAGGTTGCTTGTGGTCGTCCAGTTCGCGTAGGTGCCCAGGCGTCCATCAGAGGAGAGGCTGAAGTGCCTGATGTACGACGCCGGCGCCGTCAGCGCCTGGGCCTCGCCTGTGGTGACGCCCGTGGCCTCGTCGATGCCCACGCGCCACAGGTTCATGCTCCCGGACCGGTTGCTCAGGAAGTACAGCGCGGTGCCTTCAGGCGACCACACGGGGTTCCAGTCGGTCGCTTCCTCAGTCGTGACGCGCACTGGGTTGGTGCCGTCGATGGCCACGGTCCACACGTCCCGGTTCGAGCTGGCGAAGGTCGTGAAGTCCTCGTTCGGTGGCATCGCCCAGAAGGCGATGCGGCGGCCGTTCGGCGACACGCACGGCTGCACCGCATCCCCGCGGTAGATCCGCTGGGGCTCGCCACCGGTTGCATCCACCGTCCACAGTTCGCTGATGCCGCCTCCACGCCCCTCCGCGCTGGGGCTTTGGCCCTGACCCGAAGCGAAGGCCAGTCGACGGCCATCCGGAAACCAGGCGGGCTGGACGCCGCTCTTCGTCAGGCGACGTACCGACTCGCCAGTTCGGCCCATCACGAACAGGCCGCCGCCGTCGCGCTCTGACCGAAACGCGATGCGCTCGCCGTCAGCCGAGAAGGCGGGCGCGGTATCGGCGGCCGGTGAGTCCTTGGTCAGGTTGATGGCCGTCTGGCCGGTGGTGCTCTGCAGGTAGATGTCGGGATTGCCGCTGACGTCGCTGACGTAGACCACCCACTTTCCGTCGGGCGAGATCATCGGTTGCTGCGCCACGCCGTCGAGCAGGGTGAGGCGGCTGAACGTCATCCGAGGCGCAGAGGGCACCACGGTCGCCGAGGACCCGCGCCACGCGACGCCTGCCAGGCCACCCGCCACGGCCAGGGCCAGGCCAGAGGCGAGCGCCCACCGTGTCGAACGGGCTTTCGACGACGCCGGGAGCGACGCCGGAAGCCGCAACTCTCCGGACTGAGACGCCTGGCGCAAGTCGTCGAGGTCGCTCCGCAGATCGGCCGCGGACTGATAGCGATCGTCAGGGTCCTTCGCCAGGCACCGCCGCACGACCCGGGCGAGCTCGCGCGGCAGCGACGGGTTCACCTCGAGGAGCGGTCTCGGGGTGTCCCTTAGAATCGCCGAGAGCACCGACAGGCTGGTGTCGCCCTTGAACGGACGCTCGCCGGCCGCCATCTCGTAGAAGAGCACGCCGAGCGAGAAGATGTCCGAGCGCGTGTCCACCGTGCGGCCTTCGGCCTGCTCCGGCGACATGTAGGCCACCGTGCCGAGGATGCGGCCCTCGCCGGTGAGATCCTGCGCCGGCGGCATCGCGCGCGACCGGGGTTCACCCCCGGAGGGCGGCGGGCGAGTAGAATGCGCCGATGACTGTCTCCGGGGGAGCCCGTTGGCTGTGGTTTGCGCTGGGCGCCGGCGTGTTGTGCACGCCCGCGTCCGGCACCGCCCGGCAGGCCTCCGCGCCCCCGCCGCTCGCCTCGGCCCAGCCAGCGGCGTTTGTCCAGCAGCACTGCATCGGGTGTCATAACGACCGCAGCAAGACGGCTGGCTTGTCACTCCAGGGACTGCGGCTCGACCGCGTACCAGAGCGCGCCGACGTCTGGGAGAAAGCGCTCCGCAAGCTGCGGTCTGGCGACATGCCCCCTTCCACGGTTCGCGTCAGGCCAACGAGCAGCGAGTCGCTCGCCATGGCCTCGTTTCTGGAAACGACGCTCGACGAGGCGGCGACGGCGGATCCCAATCCCGGCCGTACCACCGTCCATCGGCTGAATCGCGCCGAGTACAGCAACGCCGTCCGGGATCTGCTGGCCGTCGATGTCCGGCCCGGCAACTGGCTGCCGGTAGACGATTCGGGCTACGGCTTCGACAACATCGGCGCCGTGCTGACGACCTCGCCCGTGCTGATCGAGCGATATCTGTCGGCCGCGCGCCGCATCAGCCGGATGGCCGTCGGCGATCCGTCGCAGCAGCCCTACGAGGAGATCTACCGCGCGCCGCGCGATCCGTTCAAGGGCGTGCGCAACGAGCGCGTCAGCGACGCACTGCCGTTCGACTCGCGGGCCGGCCTCTCGGTTGAGCACTATTTCCCGGTCGATGCAGACTATGTCTTCAAGGTCCGCTTTCGCGGACTTCAGCCGAGCAGCGAGATTCCCGATCCCAACGCGTTCGAAGTACGCCTTGCCGTCACGGCCGGCCTGCACACCGTGGGCGTGACCTCGCCACGCGAGAACACCAAGGCCGAAATCGAAGGGCCCGGCATACGTGCGCCCGCGTCCTTCGTGCGTGACGTGCCCACCGCCGTGGACGTGCGCCTCGACGGCCAGCGCGTGAAGCGCTTCGACGTCCCCGGCGATGGACTCGAGGTCGGCCAGGTGATGATCGGCGGGCCGTTCAACGTGACTGGTCGCGGAGTGACACCCAGCCGCTCGAAGATCTTCGTCTGTCGCACTCGAGACGACGCGTGCGCCCGCACGATCCTGACCGCGCTGTCGCGCCGGGCGTTTCGACGGGCGGTCTCGAGCGACGACGTCGAGCCGCTGGTGCAGCTCTACAGCACCGGCCGACGCGGCCGCGACTTCGAGGCCGGCATTCAGAAGGCCATTCAGGCGTTGCTGACCTCGCCCGAGTTCCTGTTTCGCGCCGAGCAAGACCCGCCGAAGGCCGCACCAGGTGCCGTCTACCGCGTCAGCGAGGTCGAACTGGCGTCGCGGCTCTCCTTCTTCCTGTGGAGCAGCATTCCGGACGACCAGCTGCTGGACCTGGCGGCCGGTGGCAGGCTGAGCGACCCGGTGGTGTTCGAACGACAGGTTCGCCGGATGTTGCAGGATCGCCGTGCGGACGCCCTCGTGACCAATTTCGCCGGGCAATGGCTGCACCTGCGCAACGTCGAGACCGTGCAGCCCGACCCGGTGATCTTTCCGTTCGACGAGCAACTGCGACAGGCCTTCAGTGACGAAACCCGGCTGCTCTTTGCGAGCATCGTGCGCGAGGACCGCAGCATTCTCGACGTGCTGACGGCCGACTACACCTATCTCAATCAGCGGCTGGCTGAGCACTACGGCGTGAAGAACATCTACGGGTCACAGTTGAGACGCGTTCCGGTCAGCGACCCCAACCGTCGAGGCCTGCTGGGACACGGCAGCATCCTGACCCTGACGTCCTATCCCAACCGGACGTCGGTCGTGCAGCGCGGAAAATGGGTGCTCGAGAACCTGCTGGGCACGCCGCCGCCCCCGCCGCCGCCCGACGTGCCCCAACTGCAGTCGAGCCGTGATGGCAAGGCGCTGACCATGCGCGAGCAGATGGAGGCGCACCGTGCCAGCCCGGTGTGTTCGTCCTGCCATGCGCGGATGGATCCGATCGGATTTGCCCTCGAGAACTACGACGGCGTCGGGAAGTGGCGAACCGAAGAGGCCGGCGCGCCGATCGACGCGCGCGGCACCCTTCCCGACGGCACCGAGTTTCGTGGCGGAGCAGGCTTGACCGAGTTGCTGCTGACCAAGTACAAAGACGACGTTGTCCGCACCGCGACCGAGAAGCTCCTGACCTATGCCCTCGGACGCGGCGTCGAGTACTTCGATGCGCCGACGGTGCGGGCCATCGCCCGTGACGCCGCGAAGGACGACTACCGATTTTCTTCACTCGTGCTCGCTGTTACCACGAGCCGGCCGTTTCGGATGAGGAGAGCCGAGTGATGATGCTGACCAACCCGCTGCTGGCACGACGCACGGTCTTGCGGGGCCTGGGCGCCACCCTGGCACTGCCGCTGCTCGATTCGATGGTGCCCACGCTGGCCTTCTCTGGTCAGGCGAAGCCACTGACCAGGTCGCCGATTCGGCTCGGCTACGTCTACACCCCCAACGGCATCATCGGCTGCTCGGCCAAGAGCCCGCGGCCCAACATGTGGACACCGAGGACGGTCGGCGCGAATGTCGAGTTCAGCCCGACCATGAAACCCCTGGAGCCGTACCGCAAGGACCTGGTCGCCTTCAGCGGGCTGGCCCAGGCCAATGGCCGGGCGCTTGGCGATGGCCCCGGCGATCACGCCAGGGCGACCGCGACCTTTCTCACCGGCGTGCATCCGTACAAGACCGGCGGCGCCGATTTCCGCCTGGGCGTGTCGGCCGATCAGATCGCGGCCAAGGCCTTCGGCGCACACACCCCGCTGGCGTCGCTCGAACTCGGCCTCGAGCAACTGCCGCTGGCCGGGAACTGCGACTCGGGCTACACGTGCGCGTACATGGCGATGTCGTGGCGTTCTGCGTCCAGTCCCCTGCCCGCCGAGACCAACCCGCGCGCGGTCTTCGAGCGACTGTTCGGCGACGACGAAAGCACCGATACGGGCACTCGCCGTGAGCGGCTCGCAAGCGACAAGAGCGTGCTCGACTACGTGAGCGGCAGCCTGTCGCGGCTCCAGCGCCGGGTGGGCGCCGGCGACCGGCGGAAGCTCGACGAGTATCTCGAGTCGGTCCGCGACATCGAGCGGCGGATTCTGGTCACGGAACAGGACAAGGTGACGATGCAGGTGCCGCACATGGCGCGGCCGAGCGCGGTGCCGGACGACTACTTCGAGTACGCGAAGCTGATGATGGATCTTCAGGTGATCGCCTGGCAGACCGACATGACCCGCGTGGCCTCGTTCACGTTGGGCCGCGACGGCAGCAATCGCGCTTATCGTGAAATCGGCATCTCCGACGGTCACCATTCGATTTCGCACCACCAGAACGATGCCGAGCGCATCGAGAAGCTGATCAAGATCGACCAGATGCACGTCGGGCTGTTCGGCTACCTGCTCGAGAAGCTGCGGAACACGCCAGACGGCGACGGCACGCTGCTCGACCATTCGCTGACGGTGTTTGGCAGCAGCCTGAGTGAGTCGAACCTGCATACCCACGACGACCTGCCGATCGTGCTGGCCGGCAACGCCGGCGGGCGCATCAAGGGAAACCGCCACCTGCAATACGGCGAGGAGACGCCGCTCAACAACCTGTTCCTGAACATGTTCGACGCGGCCGGTGTTCCCGACGTCCACAAGTTCGGCGACAGCACGGGCCGGCTGACCGATCTGTGACACCCATGCCAGGATGTCGACGGAGCGTCGGGTGCGCGCTGCTGCTCACGCTGGTGGTGTGCCGACCGGTCGGGGCGCAGCACGGCGACGCGCAACTCATCGAGGCGGTGCGGCGCCGCGACGAACAGGCCCTGGTCGCGTTACTGCGCGCCAACGCCAACGTCAACGTCAACGTGACGCAAGCCGACGGGGCGACCGCATTGGCGTGGGCCGTGTACCTGGGAGAGCGGCGCCTGGCCGAGGTGCTGCTCGACGCCGGCGCCCGAGTGAACGTAGCCGACGAGTACGGCGAGACGCCCCTCACGCTGGCGGCTGCCAACGGCGATGTCGCGCTGATGCAGCGGCTGCTCGAGGCGGGAGCCCGAGCCGACGCGTCCCGGTGGAACGGGGAAAACGCGGTGATGATTGCCGCCAGCGCCGGCAGCGCGGAGGCCGTCCGGCTGCTCGTCCGCCACGGCGCCAGCGTCGATGCCGCCGAGCCGCGGCGAGGGCAGACGGCATTGATGTGGGCCGCGGCCGAAGGGCACACCGAGGTCGTCCGCGCGCTCATCGAACTCGGCGCCAATGTCCGCGGCGTGTCGAAATCCGGATTCACGGCGCTGGCCTTCGCGGTCTCGAAAGACGATGTCGAGTCGGTGCGGATGCTGCTCTCGGCCGGGCTCGATCCCAATCTGGTACTGCCATCGGGAAACAGATTGCTGAGCATCGCCATGACGCTGCGACACCGCGCCTCGGCGCTCGCGCTCATCGTCGGCGGCGCCGCCGTAAGCGCCGCCGACCGGAATGGCCACAGTCCCCTGCACGGTGCCACCCAGGCGGGCGTCGGGGAGGAC
>JANNEJ010000267.1:0-5969 GCA_031378585.1 Acidobacteriota bacterium
CCACCGTGTAGTCCGACACGTGTTCGGTGACTGCGACGTTGGGCGCCGCTTCGGCATCGGCGGAAATCGCGGTCGTGAGTGTGGGGGTCGACACACCTCCCCGCACTGCCACGGCCCAACGAGTGGTGAGCGGCAGCGCGAGGGCTGCTTCCGCGGCCGGCGCGCCACCCAGCGTGCTCTGGGTCGTGAACAGCGTGAAGGCCGGTGGCGTCGCCGTACCCACCGCCGCGCGGCGCGTCTCGGCGCTGACCCGGCCGAGGTCCTGCGCGCCGGTCCACGCGCCGGCGACGCTGACGACGGGCCGCCACGGACGAAACGCGGGGCCGCCCGGGGCCGGCGGCGGCTGCGCTGATGCCGCGTGCGTCACGAGCAGCGCAAGCGCCACCCACACCGTGCTCGCGGCGATCCGCAGGCCGGGGCGCGAGGCCGTCATCGCGGCCGCAACTCGATCCCCACTGCCGCCGTGCTGCCGCCGGCCTGCACGACCACCACCTTCGGCGCGTAGGTGACACTGAAGTTGATGTCCACCCGGCCCGGCGCAAAGAAGCTTTCCACGTCGGCGTCGTCGAGCGGTTCCACCCGCAGCACGTAGGGACCCGGCAACAGGCCGCCGATCACGAACGTGCCATCGTCGCCCAGGGCATAGCCGCCGACCAGCACTCCCGTGTCGAGGTGAAACGCCACGACGTGGGCGCCGTACACGCCGCCGCCGTTCTTCGTCACGCGGCCCTGAATGCTCCCAACCGAGCCGGCGGGAGCGGCATCGTAGAGCTCCTGCACACCGGCCATGTCGTCGGCCTGCAGCGCGCGGTCGCTGATGCTGCCGGCCGGCATCGCGATCGGAAACATGATGGACCCGCTCGAGATCACGCGACGGCCCGCGCCGCTCACTTCGGTTTCGCCAATCGCCGAGTGACCAAGTCCCAGAAGGTGACCGAGTTCGTGCAGCGCCACCGACTCCAGATCGTGGGCGCCCGGCTCCCCTGACGCGGCCGTTGACCACCGGAAGCGCGTGTTGAAGTAGATGTCCGATTCCAGAATCTGACCGGTCGTGGCGTCGAGCAGGAACGTGGTTGCGCCGAGGACACGTTCCTCGTCCGGCCGGTCGAGGAACCCGAACGTGGACCGGCCGTCGGTCTCGAGCGGCTGGCTGCGCGTGAGCCCCTGCGCGCTGAACGACACGGGCAACTCCGCCGCGCGGCTCCACGTGGCGGTCGCGCGGCCGATGGCCTCAGTGAATGCCTGCGGCGTGATGCCGCTGAACTCGCGCTCGGTCACGAAGTAGCGAATCGGTCCCGGCGCCCACCGCACCGGCACCACGCGTCCACCGACTTCTACGCCGAACTTCAAGTACGCGTGCGCGGGTTCGGCCAGCGCCACACACAGCACGGCCACGAGCCACCGGCGCCATTCACGGATCATCGCGCCTCACCCACGGCTCGCACGTCAGCGCCAAACGTCTCGAGCGAACGCACCGTCCTGGCCGACGTGCCTCGCGCCACCACTGACGGCGTTGCCGCTTCGTGTACCGGCGAGGGCACGACCATTGCCGCGCCAGAGACCCGGGCAGTCGATACGCGGTAGACCCCGAGCGACAGCCCGACCGGCTGCGGAATCGCGGGCGCGCGGCCGCGCAGGAACACGACCACCTCATCGCCTGCTCTGAAGACCGGCGCGCCCGGCACGACCAGAATGCGGCCGCCGGCCTCGCCGCCCGGCACGACGAACGTCGCGGTCTCGGTGGCCGTGCCCTTGAAGGCATCGATCACGTCGAGGGTGATGGTGGACTGAATGGTGCGGCGGTCGGCGGTCCACGCCGCGTGCACGGTGCGCACGCGTCCGTGCACGACCGACGCGGATTCCCGTACCAGCTCCTCGAAGGTGGCCGGCAGCACGGTCAGCGCTTGCACGGCCGGCGCGGCCAGTATGAGGGTCAGGACGAACGTCGTTCCCAATCTGCGCATGGGTCTCAGTCTACCCTGCGGGTCGGTGACCACAGGCGTACGGCCGATGACGAACTGGCCCGATGACGGTCAGAGGCCACACGGCACGCAATCGGTCGTATGATCGCCGTTCAGGATGACCGGTACCACCGTCGGCAACTACCGGATCGTGTCTCACCTTGGCAGCGGTGGGATGGGGGTGGTGTACAAGGCGCTCGACACGCGCCTGCACCGCCATGTGGCGCTGAAGGTGCTGCCGGCGGATGTCTCGAACGACCCGACACGCCGCCAGCGGTTCCTGCAGGAAGCCCGCGCCGCCTCGGCCCTGAACGACCCGCACATCATCACCATTCACGACGTCTTCGAGCATGAGGGCACCGACGTGCTCGTCATGGAGCTGGTAGAGGGCCGCACGCTGCGCGACGCGATGCACGGCCCGCTGCCGGCCGAACAAGCCGTCACCTGGGCCCGCCAGATGGCCGACGCGCTTGGCCTGGCGCACGGCGCCGGCATCGTGCATCGCGACCTGAAGCCCAGCAACGTGATGGTCACCGAGCGCGGGTCGCTGAAGGTGCTCGACTTCGGCCTGGCCAAAGTCGCGCCCATTGCCAACGAGGTGACCGTCGCCGCGGCCACGGTGGCCGGCGACGTGCTCGGCACCATCGAGTACATGTCGCCGGAGCAGGCGCGCGGTGAGCCGGTCGACCACCGCACCGATATCTACTCGCTGGGCACGATGCTCTACGAGATGCTCGCCGGGCGCCGGCCGTTCGTGTCGGGGAATCGCCTGGCGCTGCTGAACGAGGTGGCACACGGCACGCCCACGTCGTTGCGCGAGCTGAACCCGGCCATACCCGAGGCGCTCTGCGATGTGGCGATGAAGGCGCTGGCGCGCGACCCGCGGCTGCGTTTCCAATCGATGTGGGAACTGTCGTCGGCGCTGAAGTTCTTGCCGGCGTCAGGCTCACACGTGCCGGACGCCGCTCTGCAGCCGGCGCCCGTCGTCTCGACGCGCCGAACACCTCGCGCGGCGATCGCTGCAGGAGGCGTGTTGCTCCTCATCGGCGCCGGGGCGGGGTTTCGCGCCTGGCGCACGACGGAGACGCCAGTCCAGCCACAGACGGCGGCGCAGCCGGCCACCGCGCTGGTGGCACCGTCAACGACGGCGCTCGAGTTCACGCAGCAAGGCCTTACCCTGCTGCGCCGCTTCGACCGCACCGGCAACGTGACGAAGGCGATCGCCAGTTTCGACGCCGCCATCACCGTCGACAAGGGGTTTGCCCCGGCCTGGGCCGGCCTGGCCCGCGCGTTCTGGCGCCAGCGGCGTGAGACGGGCGAGGCCTCATGGGCCCCGCGCGCCGTCGATGCGGCCAGTCAGGCTACGACGCTCGATGCCTACCTGGCCGACGCCCATGTGTCGTTGGGTCTTGCGAGACTCGAGGCAGGCGATGGGCCAGCGGCGCGCCGTTCCCTGGAGCACGCGCTGGTGCTCGACCCGTCGAACGCGAGCGCTCACCGAGGGCTTGGCGACATTGCCCAGGGCGTAGACCGCCTGGCAGAGGCCGCGGAACATTACGAGCGGGCGATTGCGAGCGACCCCACGGACTGGGAGCTGACGCGCGTGCGCAGCATCGTCTCGTTCGACAGAGCAGACTACGCGGACGCCCTGGCATGGGCCACACGCTCGGCCGACGCTGCACCCGACAGCGCTTCACCATACCTGATGATGGGCGCGGCCAGCTACGGCATGGGCAACTACGCCGGCGCAGCCGCCGCGTTCCAGAAGTCGATCGGCATTCAACCCACGGCTTCTGCCTACACGAATCTCGGCACCGCACTGTTCTTCGAGGGGCTATACCGCGACTCATTGCAGGCGTTCGAGCGCGCGGTGGAGCTGGAGCCGTCGAGGGCCATTCTCTGGGGCAACCTCGCCGATGCCTACCGCTGGGTGCCGGGAAACACGGCGAAATCAAGAGACGCGTACAGACGGGCCATCCAGATCGTACGTGAAGTGCTGGCGAAGGACTCGGGGAACCTGACGAGCCGGAGCCGCTTGGCCTTGTACCTCGCCAAGTCTGGAGACACCACAGGGGGCCTCGTGGAGTTGGCGAAGGTGCCACGCGACGCGGCCGAGGTCAACGTGCTGTTCCGCGGCGCTGTCACCTACGAACTGGCCGGAGATCGCGCTAACGCGCTGACGATGCTCGAGCGCGCATTGGACCGGGGCTACAACCTGACCGAAGTGCGGATGGACCCGGAACTTGCCACGCTGCGCACAGACGCCCGGTACCATCGTTTGATTGCGCGTTTCGCGCCACGAGTCCCAGCCACGCCCTAGAACGCCGAATGGTTTAGAAGAGCCATGATTACGCCGCTTTCGAATTGACTTCTGAAAGATGGAGCGTCTCCAGATTTTGAATTGCGCTCGCGCGACGGAGGTCGAACGTGTTCTTGCGGACGCCGCGGTAGCGCGCCGCGGTGCCTTGCCGTTGCGAGATGTGGGCGAGTTTGTGTTCGATCATCGTGCGCTCTCGCAGTGCCGCGCGTCCAGCGGGCGCCTGGATCGGCTTGCGAAGTCTTTGCTGCAGCGGTTCGTTCTCAGCGATGGCGACGGCGCGCCCGGTGCCGAGCTTGA
The DNA here is from genome assembly GCA_031378585.1 of Acidobacteriota bacterium. Classification (GTDB taxonomy): domain Bacteria; phylum Acidobacteriota; class Vicinamibacteria; order Vicinamibacterales; family UBA2999; genus CADEFD01. The sequence goes on from JANNEJ010000267.1 coordinate 4,579, forward strand.
CCGTCGTGCATTGCGCGCGCCGTGCACATCGATCGCAGACGTCGGGATCGAACTCGACCACGGTGCCGAACGAGAAGCCTTGCACCTGGCCATTCGGGCACTGGATGGTGCGGTCGCGGATATTGACCGTGAAGGCCGACTTGGGGAAGAGGCCGCCGTTGCGCGACGTCCAGGGTTTGCAGACGATTCTGCCACGGCGGCCCAGCACCTCATCAACGAGCGGACTGTTGATGTAGCCGCGGTCGATCAACAGGTGGTCGACCGCAAGTCCTTGACGTTCCAGGTCCTCGGTCAAGGACGGCATGGCTCCGTCTTCGGGACGATTCGCTGGTGTCATGGCGCAGGCCAGGATCAGACCACGATCGACGTCGCAGCAATGTGACGCTTGAATCCATTGAACCGCTTGCTCTTGCTCTTGCGGCCGTGACGCATCTCCTTGTCCGCGATCGAGACCCGTCGATCCACCACTACCCCCTCGCGAATGCGCGACCCACAGCCCTGCGGATCGGGCTCCAGGTCCTGCGTCCGGATCTGTACCACGGTGTCGACCGGCTCCTTCAGCGGCGGCGTCGCACGCGCTTCGGGCCACTGGCGTTCGATCCACGACTGCAACGCGTCGAGTTGCCGCGCCAAGGTCTTCATCGCGTCGGCCTTCTCTGCCGCATCGTTCCAATCGATGTCGAGCGCGCGCTTGATGCTCGACGCGATGAGCAGGGGAATGCCAGCCTGACGGCACACCTTCTCGTACGGCCACCCGAGCAGGCCGGCCGCACACCGGACGACGTCGCGGGCCGCGTGGGCCAACACATTGACCGTGTCCTCGACGCGTCCCGCGCCCTCCAACGGACTCGAATCAATCGCGACCGCGCAGCGACGTGGGGAGCTTGCGATAGTCACACGCCTGGGTGCGCTTCGCCAGTTCGACGGTACGTTCGAGCACCCGACGATCCAGATCGGCGGCGATCAGCCGTTCGCGAAACATCTGCAACGCGCCCTGAGAACACGGCGGTGCCTCGGCACCGAGGCACCCCAGCACCATCGGCACCCGCAGGTCGACCACCGTCAACTCGATCATCTCGGCGTCGGACATGCCCACGTAGCCCTGCACCAGCAGCGCCATAGCCATCATCGCGGGCGGCCGCGCCGCTTTCCCGGCGCCCGTCGTGCGGTACATCGCGGCCAGCTCCGCTTGAAACGCGTCGTCACACCATGCGTGTCGATGTAGCCGCAGAAAGCCCAGCCGCTTCCGGACACGACCGAGCCGCTTCAACAGGAATTGCTCTTGCCGCGTCAGCGCGACGGGCGGTGTCCACCGTGCGATCGTCATCGGGATGCCTCCTTGGACCGTCGGCCCACGAACGCATCAGATCACAAACTCGAGCGATTCCATT
>JANNEJ010000293.1:0-1854 GCA_031378585.1 Acidobacteriota bacterium
AGGGGTATACCCCCGCCCACCGCAGCACGCTGCGGGCGCTCGGCAACGGGCTCGACATCGACATCAAGCCCAACGAGGCGAATCAGCAGCTGCATGCGTACCTGGTGCTCGATCGTCCGACGAAGGTGGTGACCTTCGAACCGCACCTGCATGCACCCGGCGCCCGCATGTGCCTCGAGTACATCTGGGGCATCAATATCCAGACGCTCACCTGCTCCGGCTACGACCACAACTGGGTGCGTCAGTACGAGTACGACGACGACTTCGCGCCGCTCCTGCCCAAGGGCGCCATTCTGCATATCACCGGCTTCATGGACAACACCGAGCGCAACAAGAACGTGCCGGATCCGCGCAATTGGCAGGGGTCGGGGAATCGTTCCATTGCCAACATGTTCATCGACCTCGGACAGAGCGTCGGGCTCACCGAGGAGCAGTTCCAGAAAGAGATGGCCGAGCGGCGCGAGAAGCGGAAGATGAAGAAGAACGCCTACTTCGTCGGTTGTCCGCTCTGTGGCGTGCCACCGCCGCCGCCTTCGACGGCGACGGCCCAGCCACAGCAGTAGGCGGAGCAGGGCATGACGAGACGGGTACGAATCGCAGCGGGAGTGTCGGCGCTGGCCATGGTGTTCACCATGGTGGGCGCCGGTGCGCAGACGCCGAGCTACATCAAGGGCCAGAGCGTCTCGCCCGCGTTCGAGGGCTGGGAATCGAACCCAGACGGCTCGTTCAACATGCTGTTCGGGTACATGAACCGGAACTGGGAAGAAGAGATCGACGTGCCGGCCGGGCCGGCGAACAGCTTCTCGCCCGGTGTGCCCGACCAGGGACAGCCAACGCACTTCTATCCACGCCGCAACCGGTTCGTGTTCAAGGTGCGCGTGCCCAAGGACTGGGGCACGAAGGAACTGGTCTGGACGCTCACGAGCAACGGCAAGACCGAACGCGCTTTCGCCACGCTGCGGGCCGACTCGTTTGTCGACGACCTCGTGCAGGCATCCGAACATGGCGCGCTCGGCGCGGGCGTGAGCTCACCGGCGATGCGCAAGAACACCGCGCCGACGCTCAAGGTCGACAGTGCCGCCACGCGCACGGTGAAGGTGGGCGAGGCCGTGAACCTGTCGGCCTTCGTGCTCGACGACGGTCAGCCGCGCCCGAGGTTCGGGCCGGGATCGAGCAGTGAGAAGTTCTTCGATCGGCCCATCCAGGGCGTGCATCCGTCGCAGCGGCCGCCGGTGGCGCTCACGGTGGGGAGCCAGGCCGGCTTGCGGATGTCGTGGTTCGTCTACCGCGGCGCCAACACGGCCACGTTTGCTCCTGAGCAAGCCAAGGTGTGGGAAGACACCCGCGCGGGTGCGAATTCGCCCTGGGCGCCTCGCTGGGTCGCCCCAAAGATCCCCGACGACCGCCGGGTCGACACCACGGTCACGTTCTCGCAGCCGGGCACCTACGTGCTGCGCTGCCTGGCCTCGGACGGCGCCATCGGCTCGACCTACGACGTCACCTTCACCGTCGTGAAGTAAGCGCCCGCCCGTCCCTTACCGGGCCTCAGGTGCCGGTGCCGGTCGCGCATTCATCGTCAGCAGGTCGTAGGTCGCCACCGTCTCGGCGGCCTGGTTGACTACTTCGACATCCCAGCGCACCTCGCCGTACTCGGGTTTACGCGCGGCCTGCTTCTGCTTCACGGTCAGACGCACGGCGATGGCATCGCCGGGCGACACCGGTTTCAGGAAGCGGAGATTGTCGAGCCCGTAGTTGGCCAGCACGGGACCGGGATCTGGCTGCACGAACAGTCCGGCGGCGAACGACAGAATCAGGTAGCCGTGCGCAACCCGGCCGGCAAAGAACGGATTGGCC
>JANNEJ010000309.1:0-3707 GCA_031378585.1 Acidobacteriota bacterium
GCCCGCCGCACCTCGTCGACGCCGTAGGCTAGATTCCGCACGATGGGCACGTCGACGTAGATCGAGAACTGCCGGGCATCGCCTGCGCCGCCGGTGGCCGACACGTAGTTGCCGGCGACCTGGAGGCGGGGACCGGGAATCGAGCCCTTGTCGATGGCGTAGCGCAGGTCGATGTCGGTGTACGGCCACGTCGGGCCCATGTCGCGGGCCGTGGTGAAGCCCGCCATCAGCGTGGTGCGGGCGTTGACGGCGCCGTAGAGGGCCGCGCGGCCAGGCGTCGTCGTCAACAAGGCCGACTCCCAATTGGTGCCGACCTCGTCGGTCAGGTGCGTGTGCAGGTCGATGAGGCCGGGCAGCACGGTGGCGGTGCCGAGGTCGATCACCTGGTCGGCCGTCATGCCCGCCGCAGGGCCGACGCGCTCGATCTTGTCGCCGCGAATCAGCACCCCGCCGTTCCTGAGGGGCGGGCCACCACGCCCGTCGATGATCTGGGCGGCCTTCACCAGCACGGTGCGCCCGGCTGCCGGCGCCGAGGCTGGCTGGGCGGGTGCGCCCGTCGCGCTCAGCGACACCATGGCCGCGACCGCGGCGAGCCACGACCCTGACCGCAGCCGTGGGGGACAGAATTGTTCGCTCATAGACGGGCACACTAGCACGAGGCCGGGGGCGGCGCTGGCCCGGTTGGCACGCCGCGACTACCGCCCGGCCAACTGCAGGAAGGCTTCCACTTCGACGGCGGCCGTGCGGAACGAGGTCAGCAGGCGCACGAACACTTCGCCGGTGGCCACCGAGTCGATGCCGGGTCCCTCGCCCGGCCACACCGAGAAGCGCGCGCCCGTTGCCAGCAGCGCCTCGTGCAGCCCGCGCGGCATGATCGCAAACACCTCGTTGGCCTGAACCGGTAGCGGCAGCCGCACGCCCGGCAGCGTCGCCATGCCCGCGGCGAGCAGGTCGGCCATTGCGTTGGCGTGTCTGGCGTTAGCGAGCCACACATCGCCGTCGAGGTAGCCGAGCATCTGCGCGCCCAGGTACCGGCTCTTCGACACGAGCTGCCCGGCGCGTTTGCGCCGGTACAGGAAGTCGCCGGTCAGGTCGCGGTCGAAGAACACGACCGCTTCCACGCCGAGCGCGCCGTTCTTCGTAGCGCCAAACGACAGCACGTCCACACCGGCCTTCCAGGTCAGCTCGGCCGGCGTGCAGCCCAGGCGCACGAGCGCGTTGGCGAAACGGGCGCCGTCCATGTGCACGTGCATGTGACGCTGGCGCGCGGTCTTCGCCAGGGCACTCACCTCGTCCACGGAGTACACCGTGCCGAGCTCGGTCGCCTGCGACAGCGACAGCACGCTCGGGCGCTGCTCGTGTTCGCCGCGACCCATCGTGTCGAGCATCACGCACACGGCGGCCGGTGTGAGCTTGCCGGCAGGCGCACGCACGCCCATCAACTTCGCGCCGCCGGTGTACATCTCGGGCGCGCCGCACTCGTCCACGTTGATGTGTGCTTCCTGGTGGCACACAATCGCCCCGTGTGATGGACAGCACGCGGCGAGCGCCAGCGAGTTGGCCGCGGTGCCCGTGACCACCAGATACGCCGCGAGGTCGCACTCGAACACGTCACGCAACCGTGCCTCGGCACGGGCGGACCACTCGTCGTGCCCGTACGAGCGCGACGTGCCGGCGTTGGCCTCGCGAATCGCGTCGAGAACTGCGTCGTGCACGCCGTGGACGTTGTCGCTTCCGAAATTCATGGCAAATAGTGACCGCTGTCTTCAGGTGTAACGGTGACAGGCCCCGTTACAAGTGGCAATTCTAGAAACGAAACGTCTGCACGATCTTCATCGCGGCTTTGCGGTCGAGCGTGGCCAGCCGGTTCTCGTCGATCCAGTTGTGGGTGTAGACGAAGTAGAGGTCGTTGCCGGGCTTGCGGATCCAGCGAAAGCGCATCTGCCAGCCGAGCGACTGGCTCTGCGTGTCGTACTGGATGTTGTTCGAAAGCGCAATCCACGGGTTGAACTGGGTGCGGGCGTCGAGCCGGTAGAGCTTCGTGACAAACGCCCCCTCGGCGAGCGTCACGTTGTTGTACTCGCTCGAGGCCTGGATGTAGACGCCCGGCCGTGGCCGCAGGCGCAGGTCGAAGTTGAACTCGCGACGCGTACCCGAGTAGAAGTCGCCAAACGAAAACTCCGAGCGGGTCGAGACACGGCGGTTCTGCGCCGAGTCGAGGACGATCTGCTGGCGGCGCCACGCGTAGCGGCTGCCGAGCGGCAGCACGATGCCGTCGCTGATCTCGAAGTCCACCTCGAGCTGCTCGGTTGTCTGGAACCACTGAAACTGCAGGCGGTCACCGCTCTCGAAGACCACTTCGAGCGGCGTCAGGAAGTACTGACGCGTGATGAGCGTGTTGTCGAGCAGCGTCGAGAGTTCAAGGTTGCCGCCGAACTGCAACTCCCGAATCACGCCCTTGTTGATGCGCGGGGCATACTCGACCTGCGAGTTCAGGCGGCGGAAGTTGCGCCGCGGGGTGAACCCCACGGCGGCATCGTAGGCCGGGTCGACCTGCCGGAAGAACACGTTTGCGGTAACCGGCTCGTTGTTGTACGAGACGCGCCCGCCAAAGGCGTTCGACGCACCCGGCCGGTCCTGCAGGCCGGTCGTGTGCAGGTACCAGGCCCCCGTTTCGAAATTCTTGCCCGTGCCGAGCACCGACGGCGTCGAGAGCGTGACGTCGTAGCCGAGCGTGTGCTGATCGATGATGCCGGCCTCGGCATCCACCCCCGCTCGTCGCGTGTAGAGCAGGCCGGCGAAGGACTGCCGTCCGAAGCGCCGCTTGAGCCGGAGCGCCGAGAAGTCCTCGGCGGCCAGTCGGGTGTCCGTGCCAGGCGGTCCGTCGTCGTCGCCCGTGCGCACGTGCAGCGCCCCGACGTCCTGCTTGCCGAGCTGGCCGGTGAGCTTGCCGCCAAAGAGGATGCGCTGAGGCTGTCCCTCGTTGAGGCCGATCCGGCGCGAGAAGAACGGCTGCGCGTCGCCTGGCGGGAAGTCGAAGAAGGTCGAGCCTTCGAGGAAGAACTCACGGCGTTCCGGGAAGAAGAGCGGAAAGCGCGTGAGGTTCGTGCGCCGCTGGTCCACTTCGGTTTCGGCGAAGTCGGTGTTCACCGTGAAGTTCGCCCGCAGCGCCGGCGTGAGGTTGTAGAACACGTCGAGCCCGGCGTTGGCATCCCCGATCGTGGCCGGCAGGCCGCGGCCCGGCGCGTTGCCGAGGGTGCCCACGCCGTAGGGTTTCAGTTCGAGGCCGAGCCCTTGCGAGACTTTGCCGATGCCCGTCAGGCGGCCGGCGTTCGACATGCGCAGCAGGCCTTCGGTGCGCTGCCAGCCGGTCCACAGGCTCTCTTCGTTCTTGCGCCGCACCGTCCGCTGGAAGTTCACGCCCCAGGCGTCGGTGTTGGGATTCAGGTTCAGCGTGCGGAAGGGAATCTCGACTTCCGCGGTCCAGCCCCGATCGGTCTTGCGGACGCGCGCGATCCAGATGCCGTCCCACGACTTGTTCATCCCGGCGCCGAAGTTCCCGCCGCCTCCGCCTCCGCCGCCGCCTCCTCCACCGCCACCAACACCACCACCTACACCACCACCACCCCCAACGCCACCCCCTCCGCCCCCCGGGGCCGTGTCCAGCCCGTCGCCCCAGGCGCCGGGCGGCTTGATGACGAATAATT
>JANNEJ010000370.1:0-2426 GCA_031378585.1 Acidobacteriota bacterium
TGCCGGGAAACGCGTTGTGCGGAATCAGGTTCACGTGGGCAGGCAGACCGGCGAGCAACGACGGCAGCCGGTCCGCGTCGGTATCGCTGTCGTTCACGCCGGCCAGCATCACGTACTCCATGAAGTACCGGCGCTTGAGACGCACGGCCGCATCGGTCCGCATGATGCGGAACAGTTCGGCGAGCGGCCACTGCAGCGTCTGCGGCATGATGCGTGCGCGCTGCTCGTCGGTGGTGCCATTGAGCGACAGGGCAAACCCCACGTCGCTCTCGCGCAGGAAGCGCTCCATGCCTGGACCGATGCCCGAGGTCGATACGGTGATGTGCTCGGCACCCAGGAGCGGCGTGGGCGCGCCCCTCAGCACGGCAATGGCGGCCAGCACGTGGTCGAGGTTGTCCATAGGTTCGCCCATGCCCATGAAGACCACGTTGCGTGGCAGGGCCGGCGCGTCGTGGGCCGCCAGCAGGTATTGCAGCACGATCTCGTCGGCGGTCAGATTCCGCCTGAAGCCGATGTCGGCCGTGGCGCAGAAGGTGCACGCGCGCGTGCAGCCCACCTGGCTCGACACGCACACGGTCTGGCGGCCGCGGCCGGGAATCCACACCGTCTCGACTGCCTGGTCGTCGCCCACACCGCCAAAGGCGACGGCGTATTTGCTCGTGCCGTCGTCGGCCGCAGCACGGCGCACGACGCGCCACGCCGGCACATGGAAGCGGTGACGCGCCTGCTGCCACACCTGGCGGCTCACGCCCCCTAGTGTGCCCGGCACGGTGGTCGCGGGCGGCGCGTCGTGCAGGGCGCGCAGGGCCGCGAGCGCGCGCGTGCGGCTCTGCAGCACCGCGGTCATCTGCGCCAGAGACACGCCGTAGAGCGGCAGCGTCGTCATCGAGCTTGTCCGGCGCGGTGCCTTAGAGCCGCCAGAGGCGCAGGCCGGCCGTCGACACGTCGCTTGGCCCGTAGGCGCACTTCACGTCGGCAAACAGGCCTCCAGGCACCACCCGCTCGGCCAGCGTCGCGATGCCCATCTGCTGGTACTCGCGGTGCGAGACGGCCGCCACCATCGCCGACGCCTTGGGCAGTTGGTCCCAGGGCGTGAGCGTGACGCCGTACTCGCGCTCGCAGTCGCCGGCATCGGCCAGGGGATCGTGAATCCACACCCGCATGCCGAAGCTCGTCAGCTCGCGCACGATGTCGATCACCCGGCTGTTGCGCAGGTCGGGGCAGTTCTCTTTGAACGTCATGCCGAGTACGATCACGTCGCCGCCCTTCACCGGCAGGTCGTGCGAAATGAGCTGCTTGACGACCTGCTCGGCCACGAACTTGCCCATGCCGTCGTTGATGCGGCGGCCGGCCAGGATCACCTGCGGCGTGTAGCCGAGCATCTCGGCCTTGTGGGTGAGGTAGTACGGGTCGACGCCGATGCAGTGTCCGCCGACCAGGCCGGGACGGAACGGCAGAAAATTCCACTTCGTGCCCGCCGCCTCCAGCACTTCGAGCGTGTCGATGCCGATGCGGTGAAAGATCAGCGACAGTTCGTTCATGAGCGCGATGTTCAGATCGCGCTGGGTGTTCTCGATCACCTTGGCGGCCTCGGCCACCTTGATGCTGCTGGCCGGATAGACGCCCGCGGTGATGACGGCGCCGTACACCTCCGCCACGCGCGCCAGGGTCTCTGGCGTGTCGCCCGAGACCACCTTGGTGATCTTGGTGAGCGTGCGCTGCTTGTCGCCGGGATTGATCCGCTCGGGGCTGTAGCCCACGAAGAAGTCCTTCTTCCAGGTGAGGCCCGAGTGTTTCTCGATGATCGGGATGCAGACCTCTTCGGTCGCGCCTGGATAGACCGTCGACTCGAACACCACGGTGGCGCCACGCTTGATGTGACGCCCCACGCTTTCAGACGACGACATCAGCGGGCCGAAGTCGGGCGTGTGCGCGTCGTCAACCGGCGTCGGCACGGCCACGACGATGAAGTCGGCCTCGGCTATCACGGCCGGGTCGGTGCTGCACGTCAGGTGCACGGCGGCCTTCAGGTCTTCGGTGCTGACCTCACCGGTCGGATCGACGTGCTTCCCGTAGGCGGCCACCTTGTCGGCCGACAGGTCGAAGCCGAGCGTCTTGAACTTCTTGCCGAACTCGACGGCCAGGGGCAGACCCACGTAGCCGAGGCCAATGACTGCAATCGTATTCATGCTGTGTGTTCCTGGCCCGATCGGCCGCGCCTTCCGCGAAGAAAGAGATTATTTTACCCTGCCGACGCCGTGACGGCCACTCGTCCCCAGAACGGCACGACGCTGCACGCGCTCAGCCCAGCACCGACACCACCGCCGCCAGCGCGGCGGCCGACATGGCGAACTGCAGCGCGGCCTCGACCCGTGTGCGCATGAAGATCGTGGTCAGCGCGGCCAGCGCCACGGCGGCCATCAGGA
>JANNEJ010000031.1:0-2513 GCA_031378585.1 Acidobacteriota bacterium
AAGGCCGAGCGGATTCCCCCGAACGTGGCCCTGCCATACACCATCGACCTCCATCAGCAGTCGTACACCTTCAGGAAGGGGCACCGGATCATGGTCCAGGTCCAGAGCAGTTGGTTCCCGCTCTACGATCGGAACCCCCAAACCTTCGTGCCAAACATTTTCTTGGCCACGCCGACGGACTATCGGGCGGCCACTCAGCGGATCTATCGAAGCGGCCGACTGGTGTCGCACGTCGCGATCGACGTACTACCCTAAGCCCACCGGCCGCCGCACCAGGTCAATAGAGCCCGACGCTCCCTTTGACGGCTGCGATCAATTTGGCGGGATCGTAGCCGACGCCCTGCTTGAACACGAGCTCGACGTTCCGGATGTCGGCGATGGTTTGGGCCGGATTGCCGGTCACCACCACGAGGTCGGCCTGTTTGCCGGGCTCGATGGTGCCGAGCCGGTCGGACAGGCCCAGGTACTTGGCGCCGTTTTGAGTCGCAATCTGGATTGCTTCGACCGGACTGAACCCGGCCTCGACCAAGAGTTCGACGGCCCGCTGGTTCGAATACCCGGGAATCACCCCACCGCCGCCGGTTGGGTCGGTCCCGACCACCAGCAAGCCGCCGGCTCTGGCAAACGCCAGCTCCATGGCCATCGCCTTGGGGAACAGCGTCGTGTAGATCGACTGGGGCTGAGCCGAGACGCGGGCGTATTGACGGTCGTACGCGGCCTTGAGTTCCGGTAGCAGCACGTCGGTGCCGGGTGGCTTCGGCCGGCCCGGCGTGAAGGTCTCAAACACCGTGAGCGTCGAGGTCACGGCGACCTTCCGTTTCACCAAATCGGCCACGAGGGATTGGAACGGCGCACCCTCGAGGTCCAGCGCCACGAGAGTGCCCTGCCCCCCAGCCTGGCCTGGGCATTCATCGCCTTTCTTGTCGGCCACGAAGTCCGTCGCGGCGAGAAAGCCGTGTTCGAGGTTGTCGATGCCCAGAGCGGCCGCCTCCCGGTAGGTGACCGAGCACAGATGGCCGGTGACCTTCAGGCCGCGGGCGTGTGCGGCCTGCACGGCGGCGGCGAGTGCCTCGCGCGAGATCTGCATGTAGGCCTTGAACGACGTCGATCCGGCATCCGCCCAGTAGTCCACGTGGCGCCGGGCGGCCTCGGCCGTGCCCAGCGTGGTCATCTGCAGGAACGGATTCGGGCCGTTCACGTACGGGGCCGTCGCGTCGATGGCCGGTCCGGCAATCTCGCCGGCCTCGACCCGCTGCTTGAGCGAGATGTCCATGAAGCCGTTCATGTTGCCGCCGGTGCGCATCGTGGTCACGCCACCGGCCAGGTACAGCCGCACGAAGCTCTGGCCCAGCTGTCCGTAGACGCCAGGGCCGGTCGGGTAGTAGAGGTGCTCGTGCACCATCACCAGACCAGGCATCACGCTCTTGCCGGTCAGATCGATCACGCGCGCGCCGGCGGGCGGCGGCGTGCTGGCGGTGGGACCCATGGCGGCAATGACGCCGTCGCGCAGCACGAGCGTGTAGGCCTCGCGTGCCGGTGCGCCGGTGCCGTCGATGATCCGAGCGTTCACGAGCGCCACGACCGGCGCGTCGACCGACACGAAGTCCTTGATGGCGTCGCCGATGGGCGCCCGCTGCGCAAGGAAACGCCCGGGCAGCGCCGTCAGCAGCAGTAGCGCGGCAGCGCGAACGCGGAACGACACCCGCACGTCAGGCGTGCCGATGATCGGCCGGCAGGCCGAAGCGGTTGATGGTGTCGCCTTCGAAGTCCACTTCGATGAGCACCGCGGGCTCGTTGCCCATCACCCAGGCGTCGTGGCCGGGTTCAATCGCTACGGCCGCGGGTGCCTCGTATTCCTGCACGCAGCCGTCGGGGAAGTGCACGTGGATGCGACCGCGCGCCAGGAAGCCCACGTGCGCGTGCATGCAGGTCTCGGTGTGGGTCACGGGCTTCATATGCGTGGACCAGCGAAAGCCCACCGGATAGATGGCGCGCTTGATGCGCCCCGTGCCCGTGCGCACGATGTCGAGTTGCACGCCGCCGACGACGCGCGAGTCGGCGCCGGCCATCGGCGCAGTAAGAGAATCGTGAGTGCTCACCTGGACCTCCGGGGGCATTGTACGAATTGTAACGGGGCCTGTCACCGTTACATGTTCCCGCGTTGCGAAAACTGCGTACGTCGCGGATCTTCTATTGCCGATCGAAGCGACGGTGACAGCCTCTTATCTGTCGCCCACTTCGAACACATACAGCGCGTGGCCGGTCTGTGGGTGCCGGATGTCCGGGGCGATCGTGCGCGGCACTACGCGCGGGCTGCCGCCACCAATACCCGTCGTCACGGCGATGTACTGTTTGCCGCCTGCCGCGAAGCTGACGGGAAACCCCTGCACCGAGGTGCCCAGACGCGTCTGCCACAACACCTTGCCGCTCGTCGCATCGTAGGCGCGGAAGTAGCGGTCGAGGTCGCCGACGAACACCAGGCCGCCGCCTGTCGAGAGTGCCGCGGTGAGAAA
>JANNEJ010000372.1:0-3559 GCA_031378585.1 Acidobacteriota bacterium
CGAGACGTTCCGCGACTGGAACGAGGCGGCCGCGGCCGTCGATGCCGTGCGGTCGGTGTGCGCACTGCCCATCGTGGCGCTCGTGACTACCGAAGAGGACGGCAACAGCCTCGACGGCACTCCGCCCGAGCAATTCGGCCCTGCGCTCGTGGCGCGTGGCGCCAACGTGGTCGGCGTGAACTGCAGCGTGGGGCCGGCGCCGATGCTCGAGACCGTGGAGCGCCTGGCGGCCGCGTGTGACGTGCCGCTGTCTGCGCAACCGAACGCCGGCAAGCCTCGCGACATCGAGGGTCGCAACATCTATCTATGCTCGCCCGAGTACATGGCGTCGTATGCGCGCCGGTTCATCGCCAGCGGCGTGCGGCTGGTCGGCGGCTGTTGCGGCACCACACCCGAGCACATCCGTCAGATTGCCCTGGCCGTAAAGCAGTTGGCTCCGGACTCGGCGCGTGCCACGGCCACAGGCAGCCGCCACCAGGCCATCACGGTGTCGACGCCCCTGGCCCAGACGCCGGTGCCTTGCGCGCAGAAGTCTGCCCTTGGCGCGAAGCTGACGGCGGGAACGTTCGTCACCGGCGTGGAACTTGTGCCGCCGCGAGGGCACGCCACGGCCGACGCTGTGAACGCGGCCCGACGGGTGGCCGCGCACCATATCGACCTCGTGCTCGTGTCGGACGCCCCGCGCGGCGGTGCGCGCGTCGGTGCGCTGGCGCTGGCGGCGCTCATTCATCAGCAGACGGGCATGGAGACGTTGCTCCAGTACTCGTGCCGCGACCGCAACCTGCTCGGCATCCAGTCCGACCTGCTGGGCGCGCACGCCAAGGGCGTGCGCAACCAGCTCGGCATCACCGGCGACGTGCGCAAGATCGGCGATTATCCGGATGCCACGGCCGTGTTCGACGTGGACTCGATCGGCCTTACGCACGTGATGAGCCGGCTCAATCACGGCCTGGACGTGGCTGGGCAGCCAATTGGCGAGCCGACGGCCCTGCTGGCCGGGGTGATGGTGAACCCGGCCGCCAGAGACCTTGACCGCGAGCTGCGCCGGTTCGAGTACAAAGTGGAGGCTGGCGCCGAGTTCGTGGTCACGCGCCCGATCTTCGATGTGGCGGCCTTCGAGCGCTTCCTCGCGAAAGTGGCGCACCTGCGGATCCCAGTTGTGGCCGGCCTGTGGCCATTCGATTCGGCCCTGAACGCCGAATTCATGGCGAACGAAGTGCCGGATGTGGTTGTGCCGCCGGCGCTGGTTGAGCGGATGCGTGCAGCCGTGGGAGTGCAAGGGGCCCAGGCCGAGGGCGCGAAGATTGCGCAGGAACTGCTGGCGGCACTGCGCCCCATGACCGCGGGCGTGGTGGTATTCACGCCGTCGGGGCTGGTCGAGAGGGCCTTGGACGTGCTCGACCCGGCCGGCGGGCGGCCGCCGCGCGCAACGGCGTAAACGTACGTATCTGGTATAGTGCCCACTTTGCCCGGGGGAGGTTCCCGAATGGGTTTGTTCACCGAGCGCCCGACAGACAAGATTATCGGCGGCGATGCCGCCACTCGGGCGCTGTCGTCCACGCCGGTCGAGACGGCTTTCGTGGAGCGCGTCTACGAGAAAATCTCGGGCGTCTACGACCTGACGTTCGGTCCCACGCTGCATCCCGGACGCCTGCAGGCGCTCGAGCGGATGGCCATCGGCGCCGGCAGCTCGGTGCTCGAAGTGGGCGTCGGCACGGGCATCAACCTCAAGCTCTATCCCCGCACCTGCCAGATCACCGGCATCGACCTGTCGCCTGGCATGCTCGAGCGGGCGCACGAACGCATCGTCAAGAACGGCCTGCGCAACTGCCGTGTCATGGAGATGGACGCCTCGAAGCTGACCTTCGCCGACGACTCGTTCGATATCGTTTACGCGCCGTATCTGATCAGCGTGGTGCCCGACCCGGTCGCCGTCGTGCGCGAGATGCGCCGCGTGTGCAAGCCGGGCGGCCGCATCGTGATCCTGAACCACTTCAAGAGCGACAACCCCGTGCTGTCGCGCATCGAGACGGCCATCTCGCCGCTCACGGTGCACATCGGCTTCGTATCCGACCTCGACCTGCCGGGGTTCCTGCACCAGGCCGACCTCAAGCCCGTCTCGATTCAGAAGGTAAACCTGCTGTCGATGTGGTCGCTCGTCACCTGCGTCAAAGAGGCGTAGGCCCCGGTTTCTACTTCAGACCTTCGGCCACCGTCAGGAAACGGTCGATGTCGGCGTCGGTGTTGAAGAGCGCCGGCGACACGCGGATCTGCGTGCCGTTCTCGCGCAGGCTCACCAGCGTGTTCGTGGCCGCGAGATGTGTGGTTATGGCGTCGGCGGCCTTCGTCACCCTGAACGCCACAATCGACGTGCGGTTGCCGTCGGGCGTGAGCACGTCGAAGCCGAGCGTGCGCAGCCCGCGCTGAAGGCGATGCGCCAGGCCCACGGTGTGCGTCTCGATGCGGTCGACGCCCACCTTCGCCAGGTAATCGAGTCCCGCGCCCAGTTGATAGATGGGGCCGAACGCCGGCGTGGCGTAGTCGAACTTCTTGGCCGTCTGATGAATCTGGAAGTCGACCGGGCCGAGCTGTTTCTCCGCATTGCGCCAGCCGTAGCGGTCGGTGCGCACCCGCGCCAGCGCCTCGCGGCTCACGTAGAAGGGCGCCACGCCGTAGCTGCCCAGCACCCACTTGTAGGTGCCAATCGCCATGGCATCCACGCCGGCGGCCTTCACGTCCACCGGGAACATGCCCACGGCCTGAATGCCGTCGGTGTAGCAGAAGGCCCCGTGGGCGCGCGCCAGGTCTGCCACCGACCGCAGGTCGTGCCGGTAGCCGTTCTGGTGCGACACCCAGGCCACCGACACGAGCCTGGTGCGACGGTTCACCAGGGGCTCGAGTTCCTTCACGGTCACCGCGCCGCCCACGGCCTTGGCAATCCGCAATTCGACCCCGGTGGACTTCGCCAGCTCGGAGTAGAGGACGAACTCCGACTCGTAGTGCAGCTCGTCGATCACCACGTTGTCGCCGCGGCTCAGACCCAGCGAGCCGGCCACCACGTTCTCGCCTTCGCTCGTGGCCGACAGGAACGCGATCTCGTCGGGGCTGGCGCCTATGAGGCGCGCGTACTGGGCGCGCACTTCCTCCGTGCGCCTCAGCATGTCGCCGAGCACGATGGGCGCGTTGCCCTTGGCGTCGGCGAACTCGCGCCCAACCTGCATCACGGAGAGCGGCGTGGGTGTGATGTAGGCGGAGTTCAGGAACAGCAAGGTGCTCGCGACCGGGAAGTCGGCGCGGACGCCGAGCGGGTCGGTGGCAGGCTGCGTGGCGGCGTGCGTGCGAGTGGCGGGCAAGGACGAGAGCCCCGCCATGGCCGGCAGCGCCGACAGCACTGTGCGTCGCGAGACAGCCATGGCAGAAAACCTCGAGGTTAGTGGGACGCAGTCGCGCTGAGCAGCTGCTTGATCTGCTTCACGGCGTAGTCGGTCTTCATGTCGAAGAGCTTCTTGCCGAGTTCCGGCGTGGACTTGCGGCCATCGCCGCTGATGCCGTTGTTGAT
>JANNEJ010000411.1:0-9712 GCA_031378585.1 Acidobacteriota bacterium
CCGATCGCCCGCCCGCGGCGAGGCTTACACGTGCTGGTCGACCAGCACGTCATGTCTGGGGTGGTGGCTCTGCAACTGGAGTCATCTCGATCGAATGCTGGACGACGAGCCACCGGTACTCCAGGAACTTGAGCCCGGCAATGAGCACGAGGTCGCGGAGTCCGCACAGAAGCCCCTGGTTGCCTGGTATCGCTACGTACAGAAAAACGGCGGCGACCCGAAGGCTGCCGCCGTCTGCGAATACTCGGTAGCGAAACGCTACTTCGCCGTCGACGTCGGCCAGGGCACGCCCTGCTTCTTCGCCGTGACCGGACCGATGCCCTTGAAGTTGAACTTCTGCAGGCGCTTGCCGGTGTAGGTTTCCGTCGTGTAGATGTTGCCCTTCGAGTCGGTGGCGATGCTGTGCACGCCCAGGAACATCCCGGGCTGACGTCCGCCGTAGCCGAAGTTGGTGAGCTCGGTCATCGACTTACGGTCGAAGATGCGCACGTGCTCGTTCACGCCGTCGGCCATATACAGGTAGGTCTGGGCGGCATCCTTCGAGAACGCGATGTCCCACACCGAGCCATCGGCCAGCGTATTGGTCTCGACGAATACTTCCTTGAGGAACTTCCCGGTCTTGTCGAAGATCTGCACGCGGTCATTCGGACGGTCGCACACGTAGACCATACCGTCGTTTGACACTTCCGAGCAGTGCACCGGGTTGCGGAACTGCTGGGCGGGCGGCTGGCCCGGAATGTAGCGGCCGAGCACTTCGTCGGTCGGGGGCTTGCCGTAGGCGCCCCACATGCGCTTGATCTTGCCGTTGTCGAGGTCGATGACCGCGACGCGGTGGTTGAAGTAGCCGTCAGCGACGTAGCCTTCGTTGGCCTTGGGGTCGATGAAGATCTTCGCCACGCGGCCGAAGTTGTCCATGTCCATGCTGTTGGCGATGTAGGCCGGCTTGTCGGCCGGCGACTTCGGATCGCGGCGTGCGCCGCTCTTGCCGTATTGCGCCACGAACTTGCCGTCGCGCGTGAACTTCAGGATGTGGGCGTCGTTGCCGCCGTTGCCACCGATCCACACGAAGCCCTTGTGGTCCACCACGATGCCGTGGTTCGACTCGGGCCACTCGTAGGGCGCCCCTGCAACTTTTCCGCCCCAGCTGCCGACGAGGTTGCCGGCGGCGTCGAACTCGAGCACCGGAGGCGCGGCGTCGCAGCACTCGCCCACGCGCGGCGTGCCCGGCGAGACCACGGCCAGCTCCGTGCGGTCCAGGCCGGCTGTGCCCGGGTCGTTGCCGCGATGGATCAACCAGATGTGATCGCGGTCGTCGACGGTGAGCCCGATGGTCTGGCCCATGACCCAGTTGTTGGGCATCGGCTTGGGCCACATCGGATCAACTTCGAACTTTGGTGCCTGAACGCCCGCCTGCGCCTCGACCACGGCGCGCTGCTCCAGCCACGACGCGCTCAGCCCGAACGCCAGCGCCAACGCAGCGAGTGCGCCGCCAACCTTGACCTTGCGCGAACGAATAACACGGCTCATAGTGCCTCCCCCAACGCGGACCCCGCCATGCGCGGACTCCTGAAACCCGGCCGAGTATACACGGATTGGCCCACCCCGTGCCTGCCCAAGCGTCGGTCCAGACTTGGCGCCGCTTGCCAGCCGGGCGCCACTGTCGGTACGCTCACCGGCGTGAAGCGAACGCTTGCAGCCGTTCTGGTGGGGGTCCTGGTGCTGATTGCCGGGCCCCAGGCCCATGAAATTCCCAACGAAGTCACGGTCCAGTCGTTCCTGCGACCCGAAGGGCAGACGCTCGTGTTTCTGGTGCGGGCCCCGCTCAAGGCCATGCGGGACGTCGATATTCCGTTGCTGCCCAACGGGTTCCTGGACCTGGCCAGGGTCGGACCGACGCTGAATGACGCGGCCATGCTCTGGATTGGCGACTTCGTCGAACTCTACGAGGACGGCCGGTCGCTCGGCAAGCCGCGGGTGGCGGCGGCCAGGGTGTCGTTGCCGTCCGACAAGTCGTTCGCGTCGTTTGACGAGGCCCAGGCCAGTCTGGCCGGACCGTCATTGCCCAACGACACCGATTTGTATTGGCAGGACGGCCTGCTCGACGTGCGGTTCGAGTACCCCATCCAGTCCGACCGCTCTCGCTTTGCGGTACTGCCAGGGCTTACGCGCCTCGGCGTGCAGGTCAACGTGGTGATGCGGCTGCTGCTGCCAGGCAGCCCTGAACGCGCGTTCGACGTACACGGCGATGCGGGCCTCGTACAACTCGACCCCCGCTGGCACCAGGCGGCGCTGCGATTCACCCGCGCCGGCTTCTTCCACATCCTCGACGGCATCGACCACCTGCTGTTCCTGTTCTGCCTGGTGATTCCGTTCCGGCGGCTGCGGCCGCTCGTGGGGGTGGTGACGGCGTTCACCGTGGCACACTCGATCACGCTCATTGCGTCGGCCTTCGACATGGCGCCCACCGCATTGTGGTTCCCGCCCCTCATCGAGACGCTGATTGCTGCTTCGATTGTCTACATGGCCATCGAGAACATCACCGGCGCGCACCTCGAGCGGCGCTGGCTGGTCACCTTCGGCTTCGGCCTCGTACACGGCTTTGGGTTCTCGTTTGCGCTGCGCGAGTCGCTGCAGTTTGCCGGCAGCCACCTGCTCACGTCGCTCCTGGCGTTCAACCTGGGCGTGGAACTGGGGCAGCTACTGGTCCTGCTCGTGATGGTGCCAGTCCTGGCACTGATCTTCGGGCGATTCATGGCCGAGCGAGTCGGCACCATTGTGCTGTCGGCGTTTGTCGCCCATACGGCCTGGCATTGGTTGACCGAGCGCTGGAGCGTACTGGCACGTTTCGACCCGCAGTGGCCAGACCTCGACACGGCGTTCCTGGCGGCGCTGCTGCGGTGGGCGATGCTGGCTGTGCTGGTCGTGCTGGCCGGTTGGATCGTGCGACCACTGGTGGGCGGCAGGCCCGGTGTGCGCGCGGCGGAGAAGTCGTAGGCCGCCATCTCGGCGCCTCGGTCCTTTACCGCTGCCAGATCAGGCAGGTCGTGGTGGCGTGCGCCAGCAGCGCGCCTGTGGCGTCTTCGAGTCGGCCCTCAGCCACGGCCGTTCGGCGTCCGCGGTGGAGCACGCGGCCGATACCCCGCACGACGCCGGTCTTCACGGTGATGGCCTTCATCAGGTTCACCTTCAGCTCGACGGTCGTGTAGTGCGTGCCTGGCTGCACCGTGGCATAGACCGCGCAGCCCATGGCCGAGTCGAGCAGCGTCGCGGCGAATCCGCCGTGTGCGACGCCCGCGGGATTGTAGTGGAATTCGGCCGGCGTGGCGGCAAACACCGCGAAGCCCTCGGCGACCTCGGTCAGCGTCAGGTCCATCAACTGCGCCATCGGCGAGTTGGGTAGTTCGCCCGACACCACGCGGCGCAGCACGTCCAACCCGTGTTCAGTGGGCACGCGCCACGAGGTGTCGGCAGGATCGGTCCAGGTGATGGTGCGCGTGCGGCTCGTGTCGTTCATGCGCCGACGAGTATCTCACCGCTGCGCCCGCCAGGCGCCTGCCTCGCCGAAGCTCGACGGGGCTTTGGGGGAGAGCGAAGGCGGGTCAATCGAGCGTGATGGCCCAGCCGATGCCGACTTTCAACAGCTGCGTGCGTCCACTGCCCAGGCGCACCTCTGTGAAGAAGCCGCTATCGTGGCCGAAGCCGACGATGGACTGGAAGCCCACGCCGGTGTCGCGGCCGTCGAAGCCTGCAACCCGCGTGAGCACCACCGATGGGCCGCCGCCGACCAGAAACGTCCAGCCGTTGGCGCCGAGCGGATAGCCGTAGATCATGTCGACGCTGATGTTGGCGATGCGCAGGCCGTCGCCGGTCGCTCCGTCGATGCTCGGCCGAAGCCTGATCCCGCGACCGATGTCGCCGGTTTGGAAGAACACCCCGCCGAAGACCTGCTCGGGGTCGACCGCGAATCCGCCCTGGAAGCCGATAGCCGCCTGCGCCTGCGCGGGCGCGGCGGTGAGCATGAAGGCCCCGAGCGCCGCAAGCAGCGTGACAGTGGCACGCCGCAGTCTCCAGTCCCTGGTCCCTAGTCCCCGCTCTTCGTGTCCTCGCAAGTGGACCATGTGCACCTCTCCGGTCAACCGCCTTCAAGTTGCGTTCCACAATCCAGACACGACGTCTTTCGAGGGAAGATACAGCGATGCCCTGTCGTTTCCTGCTCATGGCTTTCGCGGGCGTGCTCGCGGCGTCCTCGACTGGCTCTGCCGGCGATGCGGTCACGGACCGAATCGGAGCGCTGACCAAGGGCTTTGCGGGTTCCGTCGCGGTCTACGCCCGGAATCTGCAGACGGGCCGCGAGGTGGCGATTGGGGCTGACCAGCAGGTGCGCACCGCCAGCACCATCAAACTGCCGATTCTCTGTGCCCTGGAGTCTCTGGTCGCCAAAGGCACAATGCGCTGGGACGAACGACTCGTCGTTGGCGCGGCCGACAAGGTGTCGGGCTCGGGCGTGCTCCACGAGCTTGCCGACGGCACCGCCCTCACCGTGCGCGACGTCGCCATATTGATGATCGTGGTCAGCGACAACACCGCCACGAACCTGATTCTGGACCGCATCACGGCCGACGCCGTGAACGGCTACCTCGACACCATCGGCCTCACCGCCACGCGGGCCCTGCGCAAGATTCGCGGCGACACCACGATGCTCGCGGCCGCCAGCGGCTGGAGCCGGGCCGGGCAAGATCCTGCCAACGAGCGGTACGGCATCGGCGTGTCGACGCCGCGCGACATGGTGCGCCTGCTCGAGCGGCTGCACAAGGGCGAGATCGTGAGTGCTGCCGCCTCGAAGGACATCCTGGCGATTCTCGAACGCCAGCAGTTCAAGGACGGCATAGGACGCCGGGCCAGCCCAGTGCGGGTCGCCAGCAAGAGCGGCTCCCTCGATGCGCTGCGCAGCGATGTCGGCATCATCTACACCCCGGGAGGGCCCATTGCCATGGCCATCACGGTGGACGGCATGCCGGTCATCGACTACTCGCCAGACAACGCCGGCAACGAGCTGATCTGGGCGATCTCCCAGGTGATCCAAAGCGCCCTCGGCGCGGCGCAGCCGTAGTGCCCACACCCATCACCCTGCTCTACGAAGACGACGCAATGGTCGTGGTCGACAAGCCCGCGGGCATCGCGGTGATTCCCGCGGCCGGCGAGCCGCCGCTTGCGTGCCTGCGGGACCGCGTGGCCGCCCAGATCGGCACGCGCGCGTGGGTGGTGCACCGGCTGGACCGCGACACCTCGGGCATTGTCGTCTTCGCGCGCACCGCCGACGCGCACCGGATGCTCTCGATGGCGGTCGATCGCCGCGACCTGGAACGGCGCTACACGGCGTTTGTCCGGGGCGTGCCGGTCATGGCCGGCGGGATGATCGACCTGCCGCTGCATGCGGCGCGCAAGGGCAAGTCGCGGCCGGCGCGCGACGGCGAGGCCGGTGCCCTGCCAGCTCGTACCGAGGTGGCCGTCACACGCCTGTGGCGGCACCAAGACGCCGTCGTAGCGCTCGTGACCGCCGAGCCGCATACGAGCTACCACCACCAGCTGCGCGTGCACCTGCGCGCGGCCGCGGCGCCATTAGTCGGCGACGCGATCTATGGCCGGTCGCTCACGCCGCTCCCAGCCGACGTGCCGTCGACGCGGCTGGCGCTGCACGCGTCGTTCCTCGAGATTCCACATCCGTCCGGCTCGCGTCGGGTCGTGGTCGAGGCGCCGCTACCGGCCGACCTCCGGGTGCTGCACGACTGGCTGGACGCGCAGTGGACGGTGGAGGTGGCGGCGTGACGCAGGTGTTCGTGCCTCTGCGCGTGATGGAGCGCCTCGAGCGCTCGTGTGACGTGCCGTTCTCGCTCTTCCCGGCGCCGGCAGAGTGTGCCGACGGTCAGGTCGTGACGCTTTCGTCCGCCTCGTCTGCAGTACCCGCGCTCGCCATCATCGACCGCGGCGCCGCGTGCTGGCGCGTGATGGTCCGAGCGCCTGACACTTTCGAGGTACTCGACGCGCGCTGGGCCGACTATCGCCTCGCCGGCGCGATTGCGACGCGCGCGTCTTATCGCCTGACGCCTCCGCCGAGCGCATATCGCCTGCTCAACGGCGCCGGCGACTCGACGCCGGGCGTGTTGGCCGATGTGTACGGCGAGTGGGCCGTCGTGTCGGCACTGAGCGACGCGCTCGTGCCGGTGGCCGGCCTGCTGGCGCAGGCCATCCTGGACCATCGGATCGCGCGCGGGGTGGTCGTAAAGCGCCGCATGCGCGGACGTGCCGCCGACGGACCAGGGGTCGTGACGCTGCACGGCGACGCGCCCCCCGCACGGCTCGTCGTATCGGAAGGGCCGTGGCGCTTCGAAGTGCACCTGACCACCGGCGTCAACGTCGGCCTCTTCACCGACATGCGCCTCGAGCGCGCGCGCGTTGCCGAGATCGCCTACGGCCGGCGCGTGTTGAACCTCTTTGCCTACACCGGCGCGCTCTCGGTGGCGGCGGCCGGTGCCGGCGCCACAGCGGTGACGAGCGTCGACCTGTCGGAGGGCGTGCTGGCGTGGGCGCGCGACAACTTCTCGCTGAACGGACTTGCGGCCGAGACCCATCACACGGTGGCCGATGACGTCGCGCGGCACCTCGAAGCCGCGACCGCGCGCGGGGACCAGTTCGATCTCGTGCTCATCGATCCGCCGAGCTTCTCGACGGCCCGCGCCGCCGAGTTCGCCATCGGCCGCGACTACGCCGATCTGATGACGGCGGCGTGCCGCGTGCTCGCGCCGGGCGGCCTGTTGTGGGTGGCCACCAACACCCGCGGCTTCTCGCTCGTGGGGGCTGCGCAGCTGGCCGCGAGCCAGGTCCACCGGGTGGCGCAGCTGCAGGCGATGGGCGGCTTGCCGCCCGACTACCCGACCGAGCTATCGGACGCGGACGTCCGCTACCTGCAGACGTGTCTGCTACGCCTCGCCTGACGTCCGCCGGATTGCGGCGATTTTCTCTTCCAACTCGCGCGCCATCCGATCGGTGTCGCGGCGGAATTCCTCGTGAAGCCGCCCGAGCGACTCCACGTCGAAGGCGCTCGCCAGGCTCGACTGGTGCATGATCTCGGCCTGGGCCCGGCGCGCGGCGTACATCTGGCGGGTCTCGGTGATGGCCGCCTTCTGCGCCTCGGTCAGCGGGGTGTCGGCGGTGCCGGCCGCCGTGTCCCGCTCACGTAAGCGGGCCATGGCCAGTTCGAGAGCGCTCTTTGGGGCGTCGTCATTCATGATGCGTCCATCTTAGTCCTGAGCGACGGCGTAGGCCGAAGTCGACCGACTCGTCCTGAGCGACGTCGAAGGATCCTTCCTGAGCGAAGTCGAAGTCGAAGGATAGAATCAGAGTCATGAGTTCGCCGCCGCTTGACGAAGGCTTGGTCTACGCTCGTATCGGAGAAGAAGGTTTTGCTCGCCTGGTCCGGGCGTTCTACGCTCAGGTGCCGGCCGACGACGTGATCGGCCCGATGTATCCCGCCGACGACCTGTCCGGCGCCGAGGACCGCCTGCGCGATTTCCTCGTGGGGCGCTTCGGCGGCCCGCCGCGCTACATGGAACAGCGCGGGCATCCCCGGCTGCGCATGCGGCACATGCCATTTGCCGTCGACATGTCGGCCCGCAACCGCTGGGTGGCACTCATGGACCGCGCTCTCGTCGAGGCGGCCCTGCCCGACGACGCGGTGGCAGTGTTGCAGCCGTTCTTCCATCACATGGCGTCGTTCATGATCAACCGAGGCTGACCCGCACCGGCGCCCTGGAGTACGCTCGGGTCATGACCACGGTGCATGTCGAGTCGGCTGGAGGCCCCTTTGCCCAGAGCATCCACGTGCGGCATCACCGTGTCGTGTGTGATGAAGCCCTTGGCGAGGGCGGCGCCGATGGCGGGCCGAATCCCACCGAGCTGCTGCTCGGCGCGCTCGGGTCGTGTGTCGCGATGACGCTCCAGATGTATGCGGGGCGCAAGGGGTGGGAGACCGGAGACATCCGGGTCGACCTCTCGAGCCGCGACGAGAATGGCGCCTTCATCGTGGAGCGCCGGTTGAGCTTCGGCGCGCCCCTGACCGAGGTGCAACGCACCCGTCTGAGCGAAATTGCGGCGAAATGCCCGGTGTCGAGGCGCATCACGGGCACGGTCGAGATTCGACCGATGTTCTAGTGTTCTAGGTCGAGACCCCCTGGGCCCTCGGGCTGCTCACGACGGCCCGCCCAGCGCGATGACAATTGATTACTTTCTGGCGTTCGCATTTTCCCGTACACTCTGAACACACATTGCACGCCTCTTGAGGAGCAGTCGCACATGTTCGAGACCAACGTCGATCGTCGGAACTTCCTGCGTGGTTCGGCCCTGTTTGCCGCCGCTATCGGCCTGACCGTCGTGGCGCCTGCCGCGGCTCAGGACCAGGAACAGCAGAAACCTGATGAGAAGAAGGATCCGTTCGCCAACGACGAGAAGAGCAAGAGCGGCGACAAGACCTACGTCGACAAGGACGGCCGCGAGTACCGGATCTGCCCGCAGTGCGCCTACAACATGTACAAGCAGGGGCGCATGTGGGTCTGCGACAACTGCGGCTACAGCTACGTCGAGTAACACGAGCCCGTCGGCACGAATGCCTGGCACGGCTGACGCCCTGCCAGGCGTTTTGCTGTACGGGTGTGGCTCGGGGCTCGGGGCCTCGGGCCTCGGAATGACGTCGCCCCGGATAGCGGCGACCCTTGTGCCAGGCTGCGGCTGGCGGACCAGGCCAGCGTGATAGCGTGACAGCGGGAGTTCCCGACACCGTGCTTCAGCCGCCAAATCCCCCGAGCCCCGGGCCCCGAGCCCCGGGCCCCGCCGCATCCCTTGCCAACCGCACCGTCTTCATCACCGGCGCCAGCCGCGGCATCGGCCTCGCCATTGGGCTCAGGGCGGCGGCCGACGGCGCAAGCGTGGTCGTGGCAGCCAAGACCACCGACCCGCACCCGAAGCTGCCCGGCACCATACACACCGCGGCTGAGGCGATTGAGCGCGCGGGCGGTCATGCCCTGGCCGTGCCCATGGACCTGCGCGATGAGTCGCAGGTCAAGGCGGCCGTCACGGCGGCGGTCGAGCGGTTTGGCGGCATCGACGTACTCGTGAACAACGCCTCGGCCATCTACCTGACGGGCACGCTCGACACGCCCATCCGGCGCTTCGACCTGATGCACCAGGTGAACGTCCGGGGCACCTATCTGGCCTCGCAGCACTGTCTGCCGCATTTGCTCCGGTCGGACAACCCGCACGTGCTCACCATCTCGCCGCCGCTCAACCTGAACCCGCGCTGGTTCGCGCCGCACCTGGCCTACACCATCGCGAAGTACGGCATGAGCCTCTGCGTGCTGGGCATGGCGGAGGAGTTCCGGGCGCACGGCGTAGCGGTCAACGCGCTCTGGCCGCGCACCGCGATCGACACGGCGGCCATTGCGCTGATCGCGGGCGACGAGACCCGCCGTCGCAAGACGCGGCGCGTGGAGATCATGGCCGACGCCGCGCACCGCGTCCTGACGAGGCCGAGTCGTGAATGCACCGGGCGCTTCCTGATCGACGACGAGGTGCTGGCCGAGGCGGGCGTGACCGACCTGGCGCCCTATCTTCAAGACGGTGCCAGTGAGGCCGACCTCATGCCCGATTTCTTCTTGGATTG
>JANNEJ010000457.1:0-2482 GCA_031378585.1 Acidobacteriota bacterium
GGAGGGCGCGATCTATGAGGCGATCGCCGGCCCGTCTGCGCATACTATGCAAGCCCAGTGCGGCCGCGGCCCGGTGCCTGGCGCGCAGCCGGTCGACTTGGTGGTTGGAACAGGAGTCAGTCATGTCGTCAGCGACGCCGCAGAACGCCCCGGTGCCAGCCCCGCACGAACAGCTCATTCAGATGGGCACCGCGCACTGGGTATCCAAGATCGTCTATGCCGCGGCCAAACTCGGACTGGCCGACCACCTGGCTGCGGGGCCCCGCAGCGCAGCCGAGCTGGCCGGTGTCACCGGCACCCATGCGCCGTCCTTGCATCGATTGATGCGCACGCTCGCCAGTCTGGGCCTGCTCACCGAGGGCGAGGCGCGGCGGTTTGCCCTGACTCCGCTTGGAGCAGCGCTGCAAACGGGCGCGCCAGGCTCGGCACGTGCCAGCGTGCTGACGCTCTGTGGTCCCTGGTTCGTGGCGGCCTTCGAGCAGCTGCTGTATTCGCTCGAAACCGGTCACACCGGCTTCGAGAAGGCCATGGGCATGCCCGCCTTCGACTACCTTGCCCAGCATCCCGACGAGGCGTCCCTATTCAGCGAGACCATGGTCGGTTTTCACGGCGCCGAGCCCGCAGCCGTGGCCGCGGCCTACGACTTCTCGGGTCTTGGCACGCTCGTGGACGTGGGCGGGGCCACCGGCAACATGCTAGGCGCGATCCTGGCGCGTCATGCAGGTCCCCGGGGCGTGCTCTTCGACCGGCCACACGTGGTGACCGATGCGCCGGCGTTGCTCAGGGCGCGCGGCGTCGAGGCGCGTGTGACGATCGAGGCCGGCGATTTCTTCATGAGGGTTCCCACTGGAGGCGATGCCTACCTGCTTTCGCACGTCATCCATGACTGGAACGAAGAGCAGTGCCTCACGATTCTGGGTCATTGCCGCAAGGCCCTGACACCGAACGGCCGACTGCTGATTGTCGAGATGGTGCTGCCGGATGGCGACACGCCGCATCCGGGCAAGATCCTCGACATGGTCATGCTGACGGTGCCTGGCGGTCAGGAGCGCACCGCGTCCGAATATTCGACCTTGCTCGGAAAGGCCGGCTTCCGGGTGCTGCAGGTGGTGCCGACCGCCTCGGCCGTCAGCATCGTGGAAGCCGTGCTCGCGTAACCAACATTCGGAGAGTCTCAATGACCGCGATTCCGCCTCAGGGCGCACGCATCGACGTTGCCTTGCCGACGGCCGCCGAGGGCTACGCGTGGGTGAACAGCCGCCAGATCTGGGGCGTGGGCACCGTGAACGTGGCGACCGGCAAGATTCACATCGACGGGTACATGCAGTAGACCTGCTGCGGTGCTGCCATGACCTTCGACCTATCGAGCGGCATCGCCGTCCTGGAACGCACGCCGGCCGCCTTTCGCGCCCTGCTGGCGGGGCTGCCCGGCACGTGGATCGAGACCAACGAGGGGCCCGACACCTTCAGCCCCTTCGACAACGTCGGGCATCTCATTCACGGCGAACGCGCCGACTGGATCCCGCGCGCGCGCATCATCCTGGCGCAAGGCGCCCACCGGACGTTCGTGCCGTACGACCGCTTCGCCCAGGTGCGCGAAAGCGCGGGCAAGACGCTGGCGCAGTTGCTCGACGAGTTCGACGAGCTGCGCGCGCAGAACCTGGCCACGCTGCGCGCGTGGAACCTGTCGGAGTCGCAACTCGCGCTCGTCGGCGAGCACCCGGCGCTTGGCGCCGTCACGTTGCGGCAGTTGCTCGCCACCTGGGTGGCGCACGATCTGGGTCATCTGGCGCAGACCTCGCGCGTGATGGCCAAGCAGTACCGCGACGCCGTGGGCCCGTGGCGCGCGTACCTGCCGATCATGGACCGCTAAGCATCCGGCATGGCGAACCTGCACCTGGTGACGCTGGTCGTGCGCGACTACGACCCCGCCATCCACTTCTTCGTCAACGTGCTGCAGTTCGAACTGATCGAAGACGTGCCGTCGCTGACCAACGACGGCCGCCCCAAGCGGTGGGTGGTCGTGCGGCCCTCCGGCGGGCAGACCGGCATCCTGCTGGCTCGTGCAGATGGCGAGCAGCAAGCCCAGGCGGTTGGCAATCAGTTCGGCGGCCGGGTCGGCTTCTTCCTGCGCGTCGACGACTTCGACGCGAGTCATGCGCGAATGATCGCCGCCGGCGTGGCCTTCGTGTCGTCGCCGCGCGTGGAATCGTACGGTACGATCGCCGTGTTCCTCGACCTCGAGGGCAACAAGTGGGACCTGTTGGGCCCACCGCCAGCCTGACCCCAGTCGCACGGAAGGCCAGGTGGCGTTGCGTGTATCTCGTCGTCATTCAGGAGCCGCCAATGGCAGTCACGCTCGCACGTCGAATTGCCCGCCTCGCCATCGCCCTGGCGCTTGCCACCACGGCCGCGCCGGCAGCGGCTCAGACGCCGGTGGCCCAGGATGCCGCCACGCTCGCCGCGGTGGACCGGGTGATGG
>JANNEJ010000463.1:0-7026 GCA_031378585.1 Acidobacteriota bacterium
CGTGATGCGCAGGCCCGGTCGGACCGCGGGTGGGAGCCTCCGCGAGAACACGACCGTGTCGATCGCCGGCAACGCGCCCTCGCCCATCGCTGCCACGACGTCGTAGGTCTTGCGGCCCATGACCGCGACATCGAACTCCCGGTACATCGCCGCGAAGTCGATGGCCGGGTCCATCACGATCCAGTCGTAGTCTCCGTTGGTCCGGGCGATGAAGCCGTCGAGGCTGACGGCCACCTGATAGCGAAGGCGTCTGCTCATGCCACTGCCTTTCGCCTTCGCGGCGCCCCGGCCTTCGGCGCGACGGATGATGAGGCCTTGCTCGAAACGCGATCCACGCGCGCCTTCACCAGCTTCCTGATGAGCGCGGCCGGCAGCGGCGCGCCAAGGGGAAAGCGCAATGTGCCCTTGCCGCTCGTGTCGTAGGCGGCGAACTCGCCGGGATACGACTCGGACACGCCGTAGATGGCGCTATGTCTGGCCGCGGCGCCAAACCACATGAGGCCCTTGCCGTTCAGCCGGAACGCCGGAATCTGGTAGCTGATGCACTCGGTGGCACCGGGCGCCGCGGCGTGGATAAGTTGGCGCAACCGCTGCACGGCCGCGCGCTGGTCGGGACGCAACGACGCCAGATACTCGTCGATGGTCGCGGGACCAGCCTTCTTGCTGGCCTTGGCGGCGGACGCGCGCCGCGAGGTCACTGTGAGCCGCATCGCCTGCCTCCGTGTCGCTGCTGCCACGCTACCTCACCAGTGCCTTGTCGAGCGAGTCCCAACCATAGGCCAGCGCCACGCGGGCCTCGATCTCGTTGATGAGCGCGCGGCCGCGATCGCCGTTGGTCATGACCGCCACGCCGTAGCCTTTCCGCACGTGGCCGACGAGGTTGGCCTGGAAGCCCCAGTTGGAGCCCCCGTGCGCGAAGTACCACCCTTCGCCGCGCATCTCCACCCCGAGCCCCACCGCGTAGGGGCCGACGCCCACGGGCGACGTCATCTCTTTCCCCGACGCCTGCGACAGCACCTTCCCCGCTGGCCCGCGCACGGCGCTCTGCACCTCGATGATGAACCGCGCCAGGTCGGTGGGTGTGGTCCAGAGGCCGGCCGCCGCCTGTTCGGGGTACACGTGCCACGCGGTGTCCATGGCGCGGCCCTGGTTGTCGTGGGCGCGCGACAGCTGCGCGGCCACCTCAGGCGAAGGTGGTTGCGCAAATGAACTGCTCGTCATCTGCAGAGGACCGAGCACCGTGGCCTGCATGAAGCCGGCAAACGGCTGGCCCGTCAGGTCGCTGAGCGCGAGCTGCATGATGGTGACGCCGCCGCCCGAGTACTTGTAGCCCTGAAAGGGCGGACGCGCAAACAGCACCTGGTCCACGTTGGTGGGCGGCTGTCCGTTGATAATCTGGTATACCGTGGGCCGCGGCGCCGACGGCCCGTAGCCGGGAAAGCCGAAGCCGTCATCCGCGCCCGAGGTGTGGCTGAAGAGCGACCGCGGCGTCACCGGGTGCCCCCGCGAGAGGTCCGAGTCGGGCACCTTCCACGACGTGAGCACGCGGTTCACGTCCGCATCGAGATCCAGCCGGCGATCCTGCACCAGTCGCATCGCGGCCATGGCCGTGACGGGCTTGCTGATAGAGGCCGCCTGGAAGCGGGTGGCCGTCTCGACGAGTCGGCCGGTCGTGACATCGGCCACGCCGTAGGCCTTGGCCCAGTGCACCTGGAAATCTTTCACCACGGCGATGCTCACGCCAGGCACGTTCAGACGCGTCATCACCTGCGGCAGGGTAAGACCGTCGAAGCCCTGGCGGTCGGGCACCTGCGCCGCCTCGATGCGGGCGATGAGCGCGGGCGCCTCCGACTGTGCCGACGGAGCCGTGCTGGCCAGGCCGGCGACCAGAGCGAGCACGACAAGGACAAAGGCGAGAGCCGGATGCGGGCGTGTCATATAGCCGCAATTATTGCGGACCCGCGGCTCGGCGCACGAGAAAGTAGAGCGCGGCGCTCACCGCAATGAGGGCGATGCCGATCAGGCTGAACATCAGCCCGTTTCCCGCCAGGAACGACTCGCCGAGATACACGACGGCCACCGCGTACGGGATCTCTGAGAGGGCCAGCACCGCGATGTAGTTGCGGAACCGGTAGCGAAGGGTGCCGAGCACGCACTCGGCGAGCATGGTATACCCAGGCCACCCAAGCCAAGACGAGCGCCAGGCCGGGCGGTAGCCTAGCGGGCGCGCTGCGCCTTGCTGTGCGTGCGCCCGTAGGCGACATACACCGCGGTGCCAAGCGCCAGATACGCGATCAGGCGCAGCCACGTGTCGGCCGGCAGACCTGACATCAAGTACCCGCACGTGAGCATGCCAAGGGCCGGAACCAGCGGCGACCACGGCGTACGGAACGGACGCGGCAACTCCGGCCGGGTCCGGCGCAGGATGATGACTCCCGCGCACACGATCACGAACGTGAGCAGTGTGCCCATGCTGACAAGCTCGCCCAGCACGCCAATGGGCATGAGGGCCGCCATCAGCGCCATCACGACGCCGGTCACGAGCGTGATCCGGTGCGGCGTCCGCAGCCGCGGATGCAACTCGCCGACCCAGGGCGGCAGCAGGCCATCTTGCGACATGGTGTAGAAGATCCGCGACTGGGCCAGCATCCCCACCAGAATCACGGTGCTCAAGCCGCCAATGGCGCCAAGCTTCACGAGTGGCGACAGCCAGCGCAGTCCGGTGGCGTCGACTCCTACCGCAATCGGGTCGGGCACATCGAGCGCGGAATAGGGCACGAGGCCCGTGAGCACGATGGCCACCAGCATGTAGAGCACGGCGCACCCGGCCAGCGACCCGAGAATGCCAATCGGCAGGTCGCGCTGGGGATTCCTGGCCTCTTGCGCGGCCGTCGTGACCGCATCGAAGCCCATGTAGGCAAAGAACACCACCGCCGCGCCCCGCACGATGCCGCTGTAGCCGAAGCGCCCGAACTCGCCAGTATTGGGTGGGATGAACGGCGTCCAGTTTTCCGGGCGCACGTAGAACGCGCCCGCGATGATGAACACGACCACGACCGACACCTTGACGACGACGATGACCGCGTTGACATTCGCTGATTCGTGAATGCCTCGCACGAGCACGGCCGTCATCACGAGCACGATCCCGGCAGCGAGCAGGTTGCAGATGCCCGTGGCCTGGGGCAGCGTGGCCACGTCGACCCCTTGTGCCGCCAGCCGCGCGGCTACCGACGACAGCACCTCCCAGTGGTGCGGCGCCGTCTCGACCAGTACCGTGCCGGGCGGCGCGGTGAACGCGGGAGGCAGCGTGACGCCGATGTCGCGCAACAGGCTGAGCACGTAACCCGACCAGCCCACCGCGACCGCCGAGGGCCCCACCGCGTACTCGAGCGTGAGCAGGCACCCGATCATCCAGGCCGCAAACTCGCCCAGTGTCGCGTAGGCGTAGGTGTAGGCCGAGCCCGAGATCGGGATCATGGCCGCGAACTCCGAGTAGCACAGCGCCGCAAAGCCGCAGGCCACGGCCGCCATCACGAACGACAGCAGGATGCCG
Organism: Acidobacteriota bacterium; assembly: GCA_031378585.1. Lineage (GTDB taxonomy): Bacteria > Acidobacteriota > Vicinamibacteria > Vicinamibacterales > UBA2999 > CADEFD01. The sequence continues at coordinate 3,554 of JANNEJ010000463.1, forward strand.
GGTCCGGCGTATTGCGCGGCCGCCAGGCCCGTCAGCACGAAGATGCCGGCGCCGATGATGTCGCCGATGCCCAGCATCACCAGCCGTCCAGGCCCGAGCACGCGCTTCAGCGAGTGCGGATGGGTGGCGGCGGCATCGGCCGCCAGCGATTCAATCGACTTGGTGGTTGAGAGCGAGGTCAGCCAGGACATGTGCGCCACACACTACCCCAGTCCACGCCTGCCGAGGCGCTTTTACGGCCTGGCGGCTCCGAATGGTACTCTGGCGCCCCATGGCACACCCCACTGCCTTTGACCTGTCGTACGCTCGCTCCCAGTTTCCGTCGCTGGCGTCCGGCTTCGCCTTTCTCGACAACGCGGGTGGATCGCAGATCCTCGGAAGGGTCGTGGACCGGATCAGCGACTACCTGCTCACGACCAACGTGCAGCACGGCGCCAGTTATTCGGTGTCGCAGCAGGCCACGGCGCGCGTGGCCGAGGCGCAGGTGCGCACGGCGGAGCTGCTGAACGCGTCGCGGCCCGAAGAGATCGTCATGGGCCCAACCACCACCGTGCTGCTGCAGTGGCTGGCGCGCGCCATGCTGGGTCAGCTCAGGCCGGGCGACGAAGTGATCGTGAGCCGGGCCGACCACGAGTCGAACATCGGTCCGTGGGTAGGGCTCGAGGCGCACGGCGTGATCGTGAAGACCTGGGAGCTGCGACCAGGCGCGCACCTGCTCGACCTGGCCGACCTCGCGGCCCTCATGACGCCGCGCACCAGGTTCGTGGCCGTCACCCACGCGTCGAATATCTTTGGCGCGATCCAGCCCATCGCCGACATCGCGCGGCTCGTGCACGCGCGCGGCGCCAAACTGTGTGTCGACGGTGTGGCCTTTGCCCCGCATCGTGCCGTGGACGTCAGGGCGTGGGACGTCGACTACTACGCCCTCAGTTTCTACAAGGTCTACGGACCTCACCACGCGGTGCTCTACGGCAAGTACGAGCACCTCTTGGAACTCGACACGCTCTACCACTACTTCGTGCCGAAGGACAAGATTCCTTACAAGCTGCAGCCGGGCAATCCCAACTACGAGCTGTCGTACGCCTGCATCGGCATTGCCGACTACCTGGACGATCTCGGCCGCCGGTCGGGGGCGTCACCAGTTGCCACGCGCCGGGCGGCCATCGAGACGGCATGGTCCGCTATCGCCGCGCACGAAGCCGCACTGGCCGACCGCCTGCTCGACTACTTGCGGACCCATACGCGCGTGCGCGTGCTCGGTCCGGACACCTCCGACGCGGAAGTGCGCGTGCCCACCATCAGCTTCGTTGTCGACGGCGTGGACTCGCGCGAGATCGTGCGCCACACCGACACGCTCGGTCTGGGTATTCGCCACGGCGACTTCCATTCCAGGCGCCTGGTCGAGTGGCTCGGCTACGGCGGCCCGAGCGGCGTCGTGCGCGCGTCGATGGTGCACTACAATTCGCCCGAGGAAATCGATCGCCTCATCGCCGCCCTCGATGCAGTGATCTGACGGGCCCGGCGCGGGAGAGAGACACATGACGCAACGAGTGCACACACCACGGTGGACGGCGCGCAGCCTGTGCGCGACATGCTGCGCCGTTGCGGCAGCGGCCGCACTGGCCACGTCCGGGGCACCGGCCTTCACGCCGGTGTTCGCGCAGTCGGCCTCTCGGCCCGCCGACGACACGGCGATTCGGCCATTCACGATCCGCGTGCCCGACGCGGTGCTGGCGGACCTGAAGGCGCGGCTCGAGAATCCGCGGATTGCCCCGCCGCTTCAGGGCGCGGGTTGGCAGCTCGGCACCGACACCGCCTACTTGCGCGAGCTCGTCACCTACTGGCGCGACTCGTTCGACTGGCGCGCCCAGGAACGCAAGCTGAATGCGATGGAGCAGTTCACGACCACCATCGACGGCCTCCAGGTCCACTTCGTCCATCGCAAGTCGAAGCATCCTGGCGCGTTCCCACTACTCGTGACGCACGGCTGGCCGGGTTCGATTGCGGAGTTCACGAAGATCATCGGCCCGCTCACCGACCCGGTGGCGCACGGCGGGCTGGCGTCGGATGCGTTCGACGTCGTGATGCCGTCGATTCCCGGCTTCACGTTCTCGGAGGCGCCGAAAGCGGCCGGCTACGACCCGGCGCGCATCGCCACCATGCAGATCGCCCTCATGGCGCGGCTGGGCTACACGCGCTACGGCGCGCAGGGCGGCGACTGGGGCTCGATCATCAACACGCAGGTGGCCGCCCGCGACCCCGAGCACGTGGCCGGACTGCACCTCAACATGTGCCTTGGCGCGGCGCCCGCCGGCAGCGATCCGGAGGCCGGCTTGACAGGTGCCGAGAAGCAGCGGCTGAAGGTGCGTCAGACCTTCCAGAACGAAGAGACGGGCTATCAGCAGATTCAGGGCACGAAGCCGCAGACCATCGGCATCGCGCTCAACGACTCGCCGGTGGCGCTGGCCGCCTGGATCGTCGAGAAGTTCCACAGCTGGTGCGACTGCAACGGCAACCCGGAGTCGATCTTCACGAAAGACGAGCTGCTCACGAACATCACGCTCTACTGGGTCACGCAAACCGCGGCGTCGTCTGCGCGCATCTACTACGAGAGCCGGCACCCAACCTCAGTCCCGATACCAGGACGCATCGCGGTGCCGACAGCGTGCGCCGATTTCCCGAAAGAGATCATCTGGTCGCCTCGGCGGTGGGTGGAACAGCGCTACAACATCACGCGGTGGACCGAGTTGCCCCGCGGCGGTCACTTCGCCGCGCTGGAACAACCGCAGTTGCTCGTGGATGACGTGCGCGCGTTCTTCAGGACCGTGCGCACGAAATAGAAAGGCAACGATGACCACGCGCTTCATGGTTCGAGGGCTCCACGTGCCGCTGCTGATGGTCGCGATCGTCGCCGCCGTCGTGGCCACCACGATGGCCGACGAGCGGTCCGCACGAACGGTAGAATGGCAGCCCGTGACACTGATGTCCCCCGAAGCACGCGCAGAGCTTGCCCCCAACGGCCGGCTGCGCGCCGCCCTGAACTACGGCAACTTCCTGCTCGTGTCGACCCGCGCGCCCGAGCACACCGGCGTGGCACCCGATCTGGCGCGTGAGCTGGCGCGTCGAGCCAACGCCACCGTGGAATTCGTGGGCTACGAGAACGCCGGCCTGGCCGCCGACGCGGCCAAGGATCAGGCGTGGGACGTGGCGTTCATCGGTGCCGAGCCGGCCCGCGCCGACCTGATCACGTTTACGCCGGCGTACGTGGAGATCGAGGCCACCTACCTGCTGCCCGGCAATGCGGCCATCTGGTCGCCAGGCGACCTGGACCGCGACGGCTACCGCATCGCGACCACGGCCCGAGCCGCCTACACCCTGTACCTGCAGCGCACCTTGAAGCACGCCACGCTGGTTGAAGCCGACACCATGCAGGGCGCGCTCGACCTCTTCATCCGCTCGAATCTCGATGCGCT
>JANNEJ010000465.1:0-2446 GCA_031378585.1 Acidobacteriota bacterium
GCGTGACAGTGGTCTGGTGCACGCGCTGCTGGACCTGGAGCACTGGGACGCGGTGCTCGGGCACCCCGTGGCGGGACCCAGCTGGGAGGGGTTCGTCATCGACAACCTGATCGCGGTGGCGGGCGACCGCCGCTCCGCCTACTTCTACCGCACCGAGAACGGCGCGGAGGTGGACCTGCTGTTCGAGCGTGCGGGCGCCGTCGAGATGGCCATCGAGATCAAGCGCTCGACCGCCCCTGCTATCAGCAAGGGGTTTCACCTGGCGTGCGACACACTACGGCCCCAGGCGAGATATGTCGTGCACGGCGGTGACGACACGTGGCCCCTCGAGCAAGGGGTCACGGCTGTGGCGCTGCCGGAATTGATGAGACGCCTGGCGAAGGCCTGAGCGTTACATCTGGCCTTCGTCGGCCGACGGGCCATAGGTGGACGGCACGGGCACGTCATTCAAACGCAGATACACACCGAGCTGCGCGCGGGTGGTGAATCATGTGGTTCATCACGAAGCCGCGAGCGGCTGCATCATCGAACGGTAGTTCACGATCGACACAGCTGCAGACGCCGCGCGTGTTTCGACACCTGAGCAGACATCGACGCGACATTCTTACGTGGTGGTGTGACTCAATCTGCGTCACACCACGGCGCGCGCTCATCCGGCGTATCCAGTTACCGCTTGAGCACGGATTTCGAGAGTCAGGTGCAAAACTGAAATCCCTGCTCGTCTCGCGCGCACTTGCCGGCCGCGAGTTCTTCGTTTGGTGGTCCCCGTAAACACCTGCCTTCGCAAGACTTGTTGGATTCCACCGTACATCGCCGAGAAGTGGCGCACTTCTGGCAATTCGAGAACGTGCGATGGAATCAAGGCTCGGCGTCATTTACTGCACCAGTGGACAAAGTTACTCGGATCGCCAGCGCGCGTACGAGTCCCCGGCCGCTAACGTCCATCGCAATTCGTTCGATTGCGCGGGTGACTCCGGCGATCGGCGCGCGCGAACAGGGAAATTGGAAGCCTGGCCCGATTCTCGCAATCTCTCTCGTTGGCACTCCCTCGCCGGTACCGCCCGCCTCCCCCTGGGCACCACCAATCACGTTCGACGTTTTTCGCCCTTCGTTGTGGGGCAGTGGTGACGACTGTGGGGACTTCTTTGCTTGCTCTGTTTTCTTGCCGCGGCCAACAGGCCGCTCGGCGCGTCCGTCCATCGCTTGTGGGCGCGGTGGCCGTGGCGCTACTGCTCGTCTCGTCCGCATCGTCGGCATTCGCCCAAACCACGACCGTCACCGCTGCGTGGGATCGCAATACGGACGCCCAGACTACGGGCTACCTGGTGTACTACGGCACGTCGCCGGGCAACTACCAGTGGAGCTACGACGCTGGCAGTCAGATCAGCACGCCGCTGACCCTCTCACGGGGATCGGTCTACTACCTCGCCGTGCGGGCGTACAACACTTCGGCCCAGGTCGGCCCACCGTCGAACGAAGCGACTATAAACCTCGCCACTGCGGCCCCAACCGCGCCGAGTGCCGCTACTAACATGGCAGCCACGGTCAGTGGCGCGCGGGCCACGCTGTCGTGGCGCGCGCCCACGACCGGTGCGGCACCTGACCGGTACCTGCTGTATGTCGGCTCGACGACAGGCGGCACGGACTTGGCCAATGCCTTTGTCGTCGGCAACGTGCTCACAGTGGCGGGCGACCAGCCGAGGGGCCGCTACTACGCCCGCGTGCGCGCGGCCAATGGTTCAGGCATGAGCGCCGAGTCGAACGAGGTGTTCTTCAAGATTGGCCGCAGCCTGGTGTCGCCTCGCGGGTTCACCGTGCAATGGGTGGGCACCACGGCGGTGCTCACCTGGACGGCACCTGCGGCGGACGGTGCCATGGAGGATCGGCCGACGTCGTATGTCCTCGAAGCCGGCACGGCACCAGGAGCCGCGGACGTGGCCACCGTGTCGGTGGGCAACGTGACGCGGATCGAAGCCAACGTGCCGACGGGCACCTATTACGTGCGGGTTCGTGCGGTCAACGACTACGGCGACTCGGAACCCACGGCGGATCTTGTGCTGGTGGCGCCCGGAGCGCCGGGAGCCCCCACGAGCTTGACCTCGAGCGGCACGGGCACCGTGAACCTTCGCTGGACGGCACCATCGGGACCCCCTGCGACGGGCTACGTCATCGAAGCGGGCACGGCGCCGGGCCGGTCGGACCTCGGAGTGCTTCAGATCGGCAACGTGACCAGCTTCACCGCACCGGCACCACCGCCGGGCGCCTATTACGTGCGCGTGCGGGCCATCAATGGCCGTGGCGCAGGGCAGCCCTCGAACGAGGTGATCGTTCGTCGATAACAATCTTGGGTGCAGCCGTTGCAATTTCGGCCGGAGTCAGGCAGAAATTACACGGTTGCACCCGTTTCTTGGGGTGGTCCCATTGAAGACCCCATAGGCAGAATTTG
>JANNEJ010000483.1:0-2637 GCA_031378585.1 Acidobacteriota bacterium
ATCTCTATTTACTTAACGTCCATAGTAATATACTTTAAAGGCCTCAAAGACCATTAGTATGGACGCTAAAATGCGAACAAGCCGATCATCCGTGATCTTGCCCATCCCGGTCAGGCATGCGCTGCGCAAGCTTGGCCACGACCTGCGGGACGCCCGGCGTCGGCGGCGCATCGCCGTGGCTATTGCCGCGCAGCGTGCTTCCGTCAGCCGCACAACGCTGGTCAAGATCGAAATGGGCGATCCCGGCGTCGCGCTCGGGATCTACGCCACGGTCCTCTTTGTGATGGGCATGATCGAGCGCCTGGCAGACCTGGCCGACCCGACACACGACGCCGTCGGCCTTCAGCTCGAAGAGGAGCATCTGCCGCAGCGGATTCGCGGGGCGCGGAAGCAGACGCGCACCCAGGGAGCGTGATGGACACAGAAGCTCTTGTCTTCGTGGATCTGAATGGCGTCCCACAGCTCGTGGGGCGGCTGTGGACTCGCGCGCGCAAGAACAAGGAAGGCGCCACCTTCGAATACGACCAGGGATGGTTGCGACATGCCGCGCGCTTCTCCTTGGAACCGGCTCTCACGCTTGGCCCCGGCCCGTTTCACACGCCGGCCGACATGCCGCTGTTCGGTGCTCTCGGCGACTCGGCGCCGGATCGTTGGGGACGGGCGCTGATGCGCCGCATGGCACGCCGGCGCGCGGAACGGGAAGGCGAGACGCCGCGCACCCTGCAGGAAATCGACTACCTGCTGCTGGTGGACGATGAGGCGCGCCAGGGCGCGCTGCGCTTTGCCGAACGCGAGGGCGGCCCGTTCCTGCGGGAGCCGGGCGTCAACCGCATACCGCCGCTGGTCGAACTGCCGAAACTGCTGTCGGCGGCGGAACGCGTGATGGAGGACACGGAGACCGAGGAAGATCTGCGCCTGCTGTTTGCGCCGGGCTCCTCGCTCGGCGGCGCCCGGCCCAAGGCCTCGGTCATCGAGAAAGACGGCCATCTCGCGATCGCGAAGTTTCCGCGCCGGGACGATGAATTCAACACGGTGGTGTGGGAAGCTGTGGCCCTTACCTTGGCCAAGAGGGCCGGCATCGCGGTGCCCGTGGGACGCGTCGAAGCCGTGGCGAACACGCCGGTGCTTCTGCTGCGCCGCTTCGACCGGGATGGCGCACGGCGTATTCCGTTTCTCTCGGCCATGAGCATGCTGGGATCGAAGGACAACGAAACACGGAGCTATCTCGAAATCGTGGACGCGCTTCGCCAGCACGGGGCTGCACCACGAGCAGACATGGCCGCGCTGTGGCGTCGGATGGTCTTCAATATTCTGATCTCCAATACCGACGACCACCTGCGCAATCACGGCTTTCTTTACGAAGGCCAGGATGGCTGGCGGCTGTCACCGGCCTACGACCTCAACCCGGTGCCGACCGACATCAAGCCGCGAATTCTCACCACGGCGATCACCGAGGATGACAACAGTGCCTCTCTTGTGCTGGCCATGGAGGTTGCCGGGTATTTCGAACTGGATGCCGACCAAGCCCGCGCAATAGCGGCAGAGGTCGGCAAGGCTGTCTCGACGTGGCGCGTCGAAGCCGCCCGGCATGGCCTCACCACGCCGGAACTCGGCCGCATGGCGTCAGCTTTTGAACACCAGGATCTGGAGATGGCGCGCCATGGATAGTCCCTGCCGCCACTCTGTCAGAACACCAGTCGCGCTAGCGACCAACGTCCCGTAGCGGCTACTGCTTCAGCAGCGTCGTCCAGTTCGTCACGATCGTGAGAGCGTCGGGCGGCGCGTCGACTGGCGGTTCCATCACGATGAACCGCTGGCCGTCGGCGGTCACGACGTACTGATCCAACACGGCGTTTGGGCGCAGCCTGGTGGTGAACAACGGCCTCGGCGTACCGAGGTCGAGCCGCGCCCCTGGCCGCACCTCGACCGACATCATCGTGCCCTCACGGGTGAGATAGAAGAGCTCCTTCCCGTCCCCGCGCCATTTGGCCTGGACGCCGCCGCTCGAGGACACGGTGACGCGCTCGCCAGGGCCCGGAAACGGCTGCAGATAGATCTCGCTGCGACCCGAGACCACGGAGAAGTACGAGAGCCAGCGGCCGTCCGGTGAGAACTGTGACTCGTCGATGATCGCAGAGGACGCGTTCGCGACAATCGGCGTGGTCTCGCCTGTCAGCGGCACGACGACAGTGCCGCCTGTGGCCCGGTTCATCAGCAGGTAGCGCCAATCCCGTGACCAGTCCTCGAGCCGTTCGGCGGGAATTCCGTTCCACGCCACCGCGTCTCCGCCGCCGAGCGGCTTGCGGAACACCTCGTTCGAGGTTCTCCGGCTGTTGCGGAAGGCGAGCGACTTCCCGTCCGGTGCCCACACGGGTCCATTGTTCCCGCCGTCGGTGGTGAACTTGGACGACACCGAGCGCACGAGGTCAAACAGCCAGAGGTCGCTCACGGTCGTGTTCCCGCGCTGCACGGCGAGCTGCCGGTCGTCCGGGGAGAGCGCCATCTGAACCCATGGCCCGGGTTCGCCCACGGCTGCCCCTTTGCGACCCGCGCGGTCGAACCACGACATCTCGAATGTCGGGGAGGTGCCGGTCATGTAGACCAGCGTGCCGGCGGCCGAGGCCGAGAACGCCGCGT
>JANNEJ010000488.1:0-2266 GCA_031378585.1 Acidobacteriota bacterium
CTGCGGCATCCAGCCTCGGGTGCCGCGCACCAGCTGTCACGCGTGTGCAGGTCGCCCATCATCAACGCCGGTGACGGACTGCACGAGCACCCGACGCAGGCCCTGCTCGATGCCTTCACGATTCGCGAACGCAAGGGCCGCATCGCGGGGCTCAAAGTGGCGATTGTGGGCGACCTGCTGCACAGCCGCGTGCTGCGCAGCAACGTGCTGCTTCTGACCAAGCTCGGCGCCGAGGTGTGGGTGTGCGGCCCGCCCACGCTGATCCCGATGGGCCTCGAGCAGATGGGCGTGCACACGACGTCGTCGGTGGACGCGGCCGTGGAGGACGCGGATGTCGTGATGATGCTGCGCATCCAGCTCGAACGGATGGAAGGCGGGTTCTTCCCGTCGCTGCGCGAGTACTTCCGGGTGTTCGGCATGACCTCCGCGCGCTTGAAGCGCGCGAAACCCGACGTGATCGTGATGCATCCGGGCCCGATCAATCGCGGTGTGGAGATCGCGTCGGATGTGGCGGACGGGCCCTTTTCGGTGATTCTCGACCAGGTGGCCAACGGCGTGGCCGCGCGGATGGCCGTGTTGTACTTACTTGCCGGTGGCGGAGCTGACAATGAAACGGTTGCTTAAGGGGGCGCGGGTCGTCGATCCGGCCAATGGCGTGGACGGCCTGTTCGACGTGCTCATCGACGGCGCACTGATCGCGAAGGTGGGGCGCGACCTGCCGGTCAGCTTGGCCGAGGGCGGCGTGGTGGTGGCGCTTACCCCGGCGTTTGTGATCTGCCCCGGGTTCATCGACATGCACGTGCACCTGCGCGAACCAGGGCAGGAGCACAAAGAAACGGTCGCCACTGGCGTGGCCTCCGCGGTGGCCGGCGGCTTCACGGCCGTGGCTTGCATGCCCAACACCAAGCCTGTGAACGACAATGCCGGGGTCACCGAGCTCATCCTGAAGAAGGCGGCCGATGCTGGCCTGGCGCGCGTGTATCCCATTGGCGCCGTGTCGCGGGGACAGGCCGGCGAGCAACTGGCCGACATCGCCGAGCTGAAGCAGGCCGGATGCGTGGCGATCAGCGACGACGGCCATCCGGTGTCGACGGCGTTGCTGGCGCGAAGGGCGATGGAGTACGCCGGCATGTTCGGCATGCCCCTCATCGAGCACTGCGAAGACCCGTCGCTGAAGGGCGACGGCGTGGCACACGAGGGGCCGGTGGCCGCCTCGCTCGGACTGAAAGGCATTCCGGGCATCGCCGAGGCCATCACCGCAGGCCGCGACATCCTGATTGCCGAGATGGTCGGCGGCCACGTGCACGTAGCGCACATGAGCGCGTGGACCACCCTCGAGGCCGTGCGGCAGGGCAAGAGCCGCGGCGTGAAGGTGACGTGCGAGGTGGCGCCCCACCACTTCACGCTCACCGACGCGCTGCTGGCCGCGCCGGTGCCCTACGACACCGACGCGAAGATGAACCCGCCGCTGCGCGAGGCGCACGACGTCGCTGCCATGCTGGCCGGTATTGCCGACGGCAGCGTGGACGTGATTGCGACCGACCATGCGCCCCACCATGCCGACGAGAAGAACGTGGAGTTCGACCGCGCCCCGTTCGGCATCGTGGGCCTCGAAACCGCCATCCCCATCGCGCTCGATACACTCGTGCACGCCGGCGTGATTCGCCTGCCGCGCCTGGTCGAGATGATGTCGGTGAACCCCGCCGCCATTCTGAAGGTGCCCGGCGGCAGTCTGAAGGAGGGCGCCGTGGCCGACATCACCATCCTGGCGCCCGAACAGCTGGTCACCATCGACCGTGCGGCGCTTGTGAGCAAGTCGCACAACACGCCGTACCACGGCTGGACCTTCCGCGGCGTGGCTGCGGCCACGATCGTGAGCGGGCGAGTGGTGTACGCCAATCCCGCGTCGGGCATCGCCCTGGCTGCGGAGGCACGCTGATGGACACGCGCCGCGGACGCGGCGCTACTTCTTCTTGCCGGTGAAGGTGCCGCTCAGCTGGCCGCCGGCCATGCTGACCGCGCCCTTCATCGTCGCGCCGTCCACAGTGCCGGTGTAGGCCACGTCCAGCGTCTGGCCCTGTACGTCGAGGCTGAAGGAAAACTGGATCGCGTTGCCCTTGACCGTGCCTGTGAAGGGAGAGCTTCCGAGCTGGCCCGTATAGGTGCCGGTCAGCGCCTCGCCCGACTGCTTGAAGGTGATGGCGGGAGTGCCAGAGCCCTGGCCGGTTTCGACACTGAACGCCCATTCACCAGTGACGTCGACCGC
>JANNEJ010000502.1:0-2145 GCA_031378585.1 Acidobacteriota bacterium
GTCAGGCGACCGTCACGGCCATCGCGCACCACGAGGGCGCGTGGACGGTGCGCCTCGCCGACGGTTCGGCGGTCAGGAGCCCCGGGCTGATGCTGACGCCGCCAGTGCCACAGTCGCTCGCGCTGCTCGACGCGGGCCCGGTCGTCCTGCCTGCCAGCACGCGCGCCGATCTGGCGCGGCTCACCTACGAGCCCTGCCTCGCCGTGATGGCCGTGCTCGCAGGTCCGAGCGGGATTGCCGCGCCCGGAGGGATCTGGTTTCCTGGCGAGCCAGTGGCGTGGCTCGCCGACAACACCCTCAAGGGGATCGGCGCCGACGACACCGGGGCGGCCTGCATCACCGTCCATGCCGGACCCGCTTTCAGCCGCGCACATGCGGACGACATCCAGACGGGCGCCGCCCTGCTGCTCGATCACGTGTCGTCCTGGCTCGCATGGCCCCCGGTGCACTCCCAGGCGCACCTGTGGAGATACAGTCAACCCGCGTTCCGGCACCCAGAGGCGGTGGCGAGCGTCTCAACACCCGGACCGCTGGTCTTTGCTGGCGACGGCTTTGGCGCCGGACGCGTGGAAGGCGCCGCCGTGTCGGGGCTCGCCGCCGCAACACACCTCTCGCAGCAGATCAGGAGCACACAGTGAACATGAATGACTACGCGGCGATCGCACAGATCGTGATTGCCGTCTCGATTGCCATCGTCTGGGTCGGGCGCTTCGACAACATCGTGAAAGAGTTCAAGCAATACGGCCTGCCCGACCTGGTGAGAAATGCCGTGGGTGCGACCAAGATCGCCCTGTCGACGCTGCTCGTCGCCGGCATCTGGTATCCGGCGCTCGTAACCGGTCCGGCGCTCATCATGGCGTTCCTCATGCTGTGCGCCCAGGGCGCGCATCTGCGCGCCGGGAATCCGTGGCACAAGTTCCTGCCCTCCCTCGGCTTGCTGCTGCTGTCCCTGTTCGTGGCGGGCGTGCACTCGGGCGCCCTCGGCCAGTGAGTCTCGCGTGGGCACTGACCGTGTGCTCGAGTGTGGCGTTCCTGGCATACGGTCTGCTGTGCCTGGCATCGCCGTCGATGGAGCGTGAGTTCGCGCGCTTCGGTCTTGCGCCGCAGCGCACCCTGATCGGCAGCCTGGAAGTGCTCGCGGGCATCGGCCTGCTGGTGGGCCTGAAGTGGCCGCCCGCGCTTTGGCTATCGTCCGGGGGCCTCGCGCTGCTGATGCTGTGTGGGGTCGGCGTGCGCGTCAGCGTGGGCGACACCCTTGTGCAGATGCTGCCGGCGCTGGGCCTCATGCTGGTAAACGTGTACGTCCTGGTGGCGGCCCTGAGGGCTGTGTAACAGAGTCGCCCGCAAGCGCGCGCGGCACGATTGCTTGCACACGAGAAAGGCCCGCCCTCGACACGAGGACGGGCCTTTCGAAGAACTACAGGACCCAACCTGTCATCGAGTGGACACAGGCCTTTCCGTATCAGAAGCGGAAGGTGAGCACGGCCGATACCGGCAGCGACCAGCGCTGACCGACGTCGTTGATGTTCTCGAGACCGGTGCCCGCCAGCCCCTCGATGTCCTTCAGCGCGCCCTGCCAGCGGAGCCCCACTTCGGCACCGAGAGACACACTCGGCGTCAAGGTGAAGGCGACGCCGATGTCGCCGCCAAAGAGCCCCACCGTCGAGTCGTCATAAAAGGGCGTGTCGGCAAGCGTGACGCCGGCGGCCGGCACCGCGAACGTGGCGGGGATCGCGGAGACCAGGCGCAGGCCGCCGACGACGCTGATAGAGGGCTTGACCGTGCTGGACGGCGAGAAGTGGTACCGCACGCCGCCCTCGAACGAGAGGTCCTCATAGTCGGCAAACTGTGCGTTGAGCACCAGTCCGGCGACGGTGCCAACCTGCAGCTCGTCAGCGCTGCCGCGGCCAAACGAGGCGTTGCCGATCACCTCGAGGTTCTCAGTGACGCCGTAGCCCAAGCCACCGCCGCCCCGAAAGACGCTGCCGTACACATCGCTCCACGACTTGGCATCAACGGTGGTCGGCAGGTTGAGCACCCTGCCGCTGCCTCCGCCGTGCACGTCTCCGCTCAGGTGCGGCTCGAGCCCGCCCCGTAGCGTCAGCGAGACCTGACCCTTGACTCCGGCGTCCTGCGCCCCAGCGG
>JANNEJ010000392.1:0-2064 GCA_031378585.1 Acidobacteriota bacterium
CGAGACGTGGCCCAAGGGCGATCAGTGGAAGACGGGCGGCGCGCCCATCTGGGTGACCGGCAACTACGATCCCCAGACCAACCTCGCCTTCTGGGGCACCGGCAACGGCGGGCCGTGGATGGGCGATCAGCGCCCAGGCGACAACCTGTACACAGCGACCACCGTGTCGTTCGACGTGGCGACCGGACAGATCAAGGGCCATCACCAATACCATCCCAACGACTCGTGGGACTGGGATGAGGTGTCGCCGCCGATCCTCGTCGACAACGAGCGCACCGGCCGGACCATCAAGGGCCTCATCGACGTCCCGCGCGACGGCTACCTGTGGTTCCTCGAGCGTTCGAACGGCCCGATCGGGTTCGTGGAGGGCAAGCCGTACGTGAAGCAGAACGCGTTCACGCGGCTCGATCCCACGACGGGCCGGCCAGACATCGACCCCGCGCGCAAGCCCGGCACCGGCAAGCTGGCGGATTTCTGTCCGTCGCACTGGGGCGGCAAGAACTGGCCGCCAATCGCGTTCAGCCCGAAGACACGCATGATCTACATCCCGGCCAACGAGAACCTGTGCGCGACCATCGTCGGACGGCAAGCGAAGTACAAGGCGGGCAGCAGCTTCACCGGCGCCACGAGCACCCTCTACCTCGCGCCGGGGGCCGACCACATCGGCGAGGTGCAGGCCTGGAACGTCGACACTGGCCTGCGCGTGTGGACCCACACCTACGCGACCTCCGCGAACTGGGGTCCGATGCTGGCCACCGGCGGGGGGCTGGCGTTCACCGGTGGCACCAACGACCGCATGTTCCACGCCTTCGACGCCACGACCGGCGCGCTGCTCTGGGAGTTCCCGACCAACTCGGGCATCACCGGCCAGCCCTCGTCGTTCATGGTGGATGGCCGGCAGTACATCGCCGTGCAATCGGGCTGGGGCGTCGACGCCAGGTCCATGCAAGCCCGACTCAACCGGCTGCAGCCAGGCAAGTACCCGGAAGTGCCCGAGGGCGGCGCGATCTGGGTGTTTGCCGTGAAGTAGATGGCCGACTACGACCTCGTGATTTCCGGCGGCACGGTCGTGACCGCCGCCGACACATACGCGGCCGACGTCGGCATTCGCGACGGCCGCGTCGCAGCCGTCGGATTGGACCTGCGCGGCGCCCGCACCCTCGATGCCAGCGGCCTGCTCGTGATGCCCGGGGGCGTCGACTCCCACTGCCACATCGAACAGCTCCAGGAGGGCGGTGGCGCCGACGAGGAGACCTTCGTCACGGGCAGCCGTTCGGCGCTGGCTGGCGGCACGACCACGGTCATCCCGTTTTCGACGCAGTTCAAGGGCCAGGGACTCACCGCGTCGCTTGCCGAGTACCGGCGGCGCGCTGCGGCGGCGATGGTGGATTACAGCTTCCACCAGATCATCACCGACCCGACCGACGACGTGGTCCTGAGAGAGGTGCCCGAGATCGTCGCGTCCGGGATCCGCAGCCTCAAGGTGTTTCTTACCTACGACCCGCTGCGCCTCGACGATCGCCAGTTTCTACGAGTGCTCGCGGCGGCCAGGCGGTGCGGGGCGCTCGTGACGGTGCACTGCGAGAACTACGACGCGATTGCCTGGCGCACCGCGGCGTTACTGGCCGATGGCCGCACGGCGCCGACGTACCACGCGTGGTCGCGGCCGGCGATCATCGAGCGCGAGGCCACCTATCGGGCCATCGCGCTGGCCGAACTGGTCGACCAGCCGATCCAGGTCTTCCACGTGTCGTGTCCCGAGGTGGCCGACGAGATCGCGCGCGCCCAGGCGCGCGGGGTGAAAGTGTGGGGCGAGACGTGCCCGCAGTACTTCGTGCTATCGGCATCCGACATGGACCGTCCGGGCTTCGAGGGCGCGAAGTTCATGTGCAGCCCGTCGCCGCGCGACCGGCGGGCCAGCGACGGTTTGTGGGAATGCCTGCGCCGCGGCACGCTCGACGTGGTGTCGTCGGATCACAGCGGCTGGAGCTTCGCGTCGCCGGTCGGCAAGCGCGTGAACGGTGTGTACGCCCCGTTTCGCGACATTCCCAACGGCGTGCCCGG
>JANNEJ010000537.1:0-6402 GCA_031378585.1 Acidobacteriota bacterium
CCGCTGGGCCGCAATCGCCGCCTTCGCCGCATCGGTCACGGGGAAAGTGTACCATCGCAAAGGCACGCTGATGCTCAGTCCAATTCCCGTGCCACCAAGCGCGCCACCATCTGACGCGCCGCCGTGGCTGAACGCCACGAGCGCTGGCGAGTCGCCCGCGTTCGGCACCCCCGCCACCGCCCCGATGGCGCGTGGCCGCGCGGTTGGCGAAGCGGTGCTCTGCTCGAGCTATCCCACGCAGATCGCCGCCGCAGCCGTCATGGCGCTGGCCGGCGTGCCCGCCCAGAACGCCGCCGGCAACCTGAACGCCACGTTCGTGTTCGCCGTCTCGACGCTCGACGCGGTGCTCGTCGTGGCCCTCATCGTCTATCTGCTGCGGCGCCGTCGGGAGTCGCTGGCCGCCGTGTTTCTGGGAGACCGTGGACCGTGGCGCGAGGCGATGCTCGGTGTGACCCTGGTACCGCTCGTCACGCTGGGCGTGGCGGGCCTCGTGCTGGCCGCACGTGCGCTGGTGCCGGCGCTGCATGACGTGGCGGTGAACCCGCTGACGTCGCTGATGTCCGAGCCACGCCAGGCGGCCGCCTTCGCCGTCGTCGTGGTCCTGGCCGGCGGCGTGCGCGAAGAGATGCAGCGCGCGTTCCAGCTGCATCGTCTGTCGCGCCATGTGTGCCCGCCGCTCGTGGCCCTCGCCATCACGAGCGTGGCGTTCGGGCTGGGTCACACGGTGCAAGGGCGCGACGTGGCGCTTGCCACCTTCGGCCTCGGTGTCTTCTGGGGTGCGCTCTACCTGCGCCGGCACAGCCTGGTCGCTGCCTCCGTGAGTCACGGGCTCTTCAACCTGGGTCAGGTGATAGCCGGCCTGGCCGCGAGCCGCGCCGGCGGGCCGTAGCCCGCACGCCAGCGCACGGCCGTCAGCCCGGGCGGCGGGTGAACTCGACCACCTCCGTGCGGCGCCGCAGGTCGCCCAGCCAGTCCCCGATGAGATCGCGGCGGCGTTCGGTCACGAGTCGCTCGCGCGCCACCCTGGCCAGGTCGGCCGGCGCCACTCCGCTCTGTTCGAGCGCGGCGCGGTGCGTCTCGACGTAGGCCGCCACGTCTGCGTCGGCCGGTGCGCCAGCCGACGCGAACCGTTGTTCCAGATAGGCCGCGACCCGCACGTCGTCGCGCAGCCACGCGACGAGACGCGCCGTGGTAAACCCGCCTCGAACGAGCGCGCCCGCAAGGGCCTCCTCGCCGCCGATGCGGTCTCGCACCGCGGCCAGCTGCGCCTGTAGCACCGCCTCGCCGGGCTCGGCCGGCGAGAAACGCGCCACCTCGCGCAGCATCAACCAGCGGTCGATCACGGCGCCGGTCGCGCTCGCCGCGCCGCCATCGGCGCCAGGTCGCACCAGTCCGAGCGTGACGGCCAGGTCCACGTCTGACTGCGTAATGACGGCGCCACCCACAACGGCCACGGTGCGCTCGAGCAGCATCTCGCCACCGGGCCCGCTGGCCGCGGGCGATTGCGCGCGGGCCGGCGACCAGGACAGCGTCAGGAGCGCCGCAAGGCTGCACCGCCACACGGGCGTCAGCCGTCCGGCACGATACGCGGCCATCAGAAGGCCTGTCCCAGTGACAGATGGTAGACGACGCGGCGCTCCGAGCCGTTCGTGAAATCACGGCGATCGAGTTTGAAGCCGATGTCGAGCCGCAACGGCCCCAGTGGTGAGCGATACCGGAACCCGACGCCCGCCGTGGTGCGCAGGTCGGCCACCTCGAGGTCGCTGGCGCGCCGGAACACGTTGCCGGCGTCCACGAAGCCCACGAGTCCCACGCCCTTCACGTGCGGCGTGCGCAGTTCCGCGTTGAGCACGACCATCGCATTGCCGCCCGTGGGAAAGCCATCGGCGTTGAGCGTGCCCTCGCTGCCCAGGCGGTCGCGCGCCAACCCGCGCACGGTGCGGTCGCCTCCGGCGAAGAAGCGCTCGCTCGCCGGCAGGTCTGCTACCACGACCACCTCGGGCTCGCCGTCGGGACCGAGCACCGGCCGGCCGTCAGCGTCGAGGCGCGGCACGAGCGCCACGAAGCCCCGCGCCAGACCCACGCGCGCGCCGACGGCGACGACGAAGGGGCGGCCACCGGGCAGGCGCCGGTACATGAAGGCTTGCGCGAAGGCCTTCACGAACCCCACCTCCGACCCGAGCGCGCGCAGCGCCAGTTCGACGTCCGAGCCGAGTACGCTGCCCCGGTCCGGGTCGAGCACGTCGTTGCGGGAATCCCGCAGCGTCGACCCGAAGAGCGAAGAAATCCGCACCTGCGGAAACAAGCGATCGATGAGAAGTTGGTCTTCGGCCGCGATCTTGGCGTCAAAGAGCGTCGTGAAGTCGTAGGCGTAGCGCCCGAGCACCGTGACGCCGCGACCGAGGCGCTTGCCGTACTCGGCACGCACGCCGCGCCGATCGAAGTTGAACGACGACCGGATGCCGCGCTCCATGAACGCACTGACCTGGCCGTCGCCGCCCGTGCCAAACGCGCGGGGCTCGCGAAAGGTGCCAACCACGCGGTACTGGTTGAGGCCGTATCCCCCGTCGCCGGCGGACGCCTCGTTCACGCCAGGATCGGTCGGGCGCAGGCTCACCGACGTGAGCAGGCTCAGTGAGCGGTTCCTGCCCCAGAGATTGCGCCGCGTCACCTCGAAGAAGCCCCGAGGCGCCACGTCGAGCCGGTCGACGGCCTGGCCGGCATCGTCGATCCGAGGCCGGCGTCCCACTTCGAGGCCGCCGCCGTAGCTGAGCGAGGTCGACGGCGCCTCTTCCACCTCGACGAGCAGGTCACGGCTGGTGTCGTCGGCGCCGTGGGGCGCCTCGGTGATGCGCACACGCCGGAAGAGGCCGAGCGCGCTCAGCCGCTGTTGGCTCTCGAGCACGGCGTCGTAGCCGAGCGGACTGCCGGGCCCGAGCGTGAGTTCCCGGCGCACCAGGTCCTGCGACGTGCGCACGGTGCCGCTCACGAGCACGTGGTCGACGCGCGTCTGCGGTCCCTCGCGCACGGCATACGTGAGCTCGACGGCGGCCCCGTCCGGCGTGAGGCCGGTGCGTTCCTCAACCGCGGCCCGCTGGTACCCGAGGTTGCGGTAGCGCCGCTCGATAGCCTCGCGATCGATCGCCTGTTGGGGCCGGTAGTACGGCTTGTCGGCCGTGAGCGCCATCGACTCGAGCAGCTGCGCCGGCGGCACCGCCGTGACCCCCTCGAAGCGCACGCTCGTCACGGTGGTGCGCGGTCCCTCGATGACGTCGAGATGCAGATCGACCGGCACGCGCGCGCCGGCGTCGGTCGACGGGAACGTGAGCCGCGGCGTGACGCGCACCGCGGCAAAGCCGCGCACGCGGTAGTACTCCGCAATCGCGGCCGCCACCGTGGCGACCCGGGCGTCCACGAATGGCTCGCCGGGCACGAGCTTCATCAGGGGATCCAGCTCGGCCCGCGGGAGCCCGCTCACCCCGGTGAACGCGACTCGACTGAGCACATACAGGGGCCCGCGTTTGGCCGTGAAGGTGATGTGCAGCACGCCGCTTGCGCGCCGACGTTCGGCGGGCACGGTGGCAACCCGATAGCCCTCGAGGCGCAGGTACTGCTCGAGGTTGCGGCTGCTGTCCTCGACCACCTCCTCGTCCACCGATTGCAGACGCGCGATCGGCACGAGCGTGCGACGCCGGTCATCGGGCAGCGCGTCGCCGGCAAACGACACCTGCACGCGGTCGCCCCGATCGCCGCGCACGGCGACATCCACCGCGCCTGGCCCGGCCTCGGTCACCGTGGCCGAGACGACGGCCTCGTAGTAGCCGTCGCCGCGCAACCTGTCTTCGGCGTCTCGCACGCGCTCTTCGAGCAGCTCGCGGTCGACCGGACGTCCCGGCTCGAGGCCGAGACGCCGCAGCAGGGCGTCGGCGCCCGCGTTCCCTTCGACCGTGGCGCGCCTCACCGTCACTTGTGTTCCCGGCGTGACGGCAAACACCGCGAACACCAGCCCAGCGCGTCCCTCGGGCACCGCACGCGGCGCGACCCGCGCGTCGGGGTACCCATGCGCAAGGTAGCGGGTCACGAGCGCCTGGGCCATCTCGGGCAGCCGTGCCGACGCGGGGACGGCGCCGAACCGATCGACCAACTCGGTCCGGAGCACGCTCTGCTCGACCCCGAGGTCGCCTTCGAACCGGATACCGGCGACGCGTGCAATCGGCACGACGTCGTAGCGCAGCCGCACGCCGGCGCCGTCAGGTTCCGCAAAGACCTGGATGTCGGCGTAGCGTCCGAGCGTCACGAAATGATCGATGGTCTGGCGCACGCCGGCCATGGTCAGCACCTCGCCGATTCGCGTCTCGACGAGCGACAGCGACGCGGCGTCGACGACCGATACCCCGCCGGCGGCCTCGACTCGCACGTCGGTCACGCGCCGCCCGAGCAGGGCCCCGACGTCGGCGGCGGCCGGCGGCGCGGCCAGAGCGAGCACCAGCAGTGACAGGACCCACCGCATCAGAAGGTGACCCGCTTGCGCACTTCGAGCGCGTAGGTGCCGTCCTCGTTCTGCGAGAGCACCCACCCGAGCGTGTCGCTCTGGTCGTACTCGAGCAGGATGATCTCGTCGCGGGTCGACGACGACACACTGCGCGCGTAGGTGAGATAGATGCGATCCGACAGCCGCTTGCCGATGGTGACCCGGGCCGCAGGATTCACGCTCAGCCCGATGGACTGCTGATACGGGTCCACCAGCAGGGGCGTGATCTGGAACGTGTCCACCCCGAAGGTGTCCTGCACGACCTTCCCGACCTCGGCCGACAGCGCGCCAGTGAGCGCGCGGGTGGCCCGCGCCTGCAGCAGTTCCTGCTCGCGCTGGTTGGGCGAGCGCAGCGAGGCCACTTCCACATCCCCGGCCGGCGTGGTATCCGACAGGAGCAGCGACAGCACGTCGGCCGAGGGCAACGGCGGGTCCGAGGTGAACTCCGGCTGCAGACGTGCGGAGGTGCCGGCCACGCGCAGCGTCACCCGATAGGTCAGGCCCGGAACGCGCACACGGGTCTGCGCCTCGACGTCGAAGAACGGCTCGATGCGCTCCGGGTTGGTGAAGTCGAGGCTGCCCCGCGACACGACATAGCGGCGGCCCTCGAACCGCACCTCGCCACGCTCGATGTCAGCCCGGCCGAACACGAGCGGCCGGTCGTAGGTGCCGCGCACGTTGACATCGGCGCTGGCCACGATTCGCGCCAGGTCGTTCTCGATGCGGAAGGTCGACGGCGCCACGACCCGGACGTCGTAGCGCAGGGCCAGCGACGACGGCGTTGTCGCCGCTGGTGCGCCGGGCCCGGCCGGAAGCGCGGCGGACGCCGAGGAGCCGAACACGTTGGTGGTGCCGTCAAAGGCCGGCGTCCACACGGCCGACCGCACCAGCACCGACCCGCCCAGTACCGGCGCGTCGGCCGGCCCCTGCACCGTCAGGGCGGCATCGACGAGCGACCGCATCCCCTCAGGGTAGCGGACGCGCAGGTCGTGCCCCGTGAGCGTCACGTCGTAGTCGGTCAACGCCAGCCCCCGCAGTCCCATCCGCCCGCCAAAGAGCACACGACCGTCGGCCAGCGACGCGCGCAGGCCGTCAAGGCGAATCGACGAGGCGTCGAAGGCGACAATCCCGTTGATGGCGTCGAGCGCGTGCGGAAAGGCAAACGATCGGATGCGTCCGTCGGTCACGAGCGCGTTGCCCGACACGGTCGGCGTCGCGGTCGTGCCTCCGATCGTGGCCGTCACCTCGGCGCGCCCTGATCCCCGCAGGCCGGGGAAGACGCCCTGCAGCACGGCCAGGCTAGCTTCGCCGTTGGCGCGCAGGGCGACCAGGTCGCGCTCGAGGTCCACGCGGCCACTCACATCGATGGCCGTGCGGTCGCCCGTCAGCGTGAAGGCGCTCACCTGCACGATCTGTCCGTCGAGCCCCACCCGCAAGACGCCGCGATTGCGCAGCTCGTAGTCGAAGAGCCGCAGCCGCAGGTCGTCAATCGACGCCTCCACGCGCAAGGCGTTCGGGGTGTAGATTGCGCCCCACACGCGCACGCTGCCACCGCCGGTGGCCGACGTGTAGGGCGAGAGCGTGGGCATGAACACACGCGCGTAGGGGTCGAGCGACGTGTCCGAGAGGCGCACGGTCGTCTCGATCTCGCCGGCCTCGGTGAGGTCGAACCGGCCCGTGCCCGACGCGACCAGACGCGGCGAGGCGACGTCGAAGCTGTAGCGCACCTGCAGACCGCGCAAGGCCACCTGGGCGGTCATCTCGCCGATGCCCTCGTTGCCGATGAAGAGGTCGAAGACACTCACCTTCACGTCGTAGCGCGGCTCGTCGAAGGTTCCGCTGCCAGCGGCGCTGAAATCGCCGAACCCGGC
>JANNEJ010000555.1:0-3135 GCA_031378585.1 Acidobacteriota bacterium
GTCCGGTCGTATGTCTCGTTCAGGGAGGCGAAGCATGCAGGCAATGACGGCTCGTGGTCGCTACATGGCGGCCCTGCTGGTAGGCGCGGTCGTGATGTCGGCAGGCTGCGACGTGAAGATGGCCGCCGACGGCGACCTCTCGTTGGGTGTCTGGCATGGACGCGCCGCTGACACCTGGGTTCGGAGCTACACCCTGGCGCCCGGTGGCCGCCTCGAGATCATCAACATCAACGGCGAAATTGTGGCCGAGGCATCCGACGGCGCGACCGTCGAGCTGCGCGCCGAGCGCTCGGCGTCGGCTGGGTCCGACGAAGCGGCGAAGGCATTTCTCGGCAAGATCGAGATGCGCGAGGAGGTCGGTGCGGACCGTGTCCGCGTCGAGACCATTGCGCCGCGGGTCCGCATCGGCGGCCACAAAGTCACTTTTGCGATCAGGGTGCCCACGGGCGTGCACGTCGACCTGCGCACGGTGAACGGCGGCGTGCGACTCGAGAACGTCGGCGGAGAGGTGCGGGCATCGACGACCAACGGCGGCGTTCGGGGCCGCGTCGCGGCGGCCTCGCTCGTCGAAGCACGCACCACCAACGGCGGCGTCGAGCTGGAGTTGACCGGCGCGCTGGCGTCCGACGGCAAGGTATCGCTGACGAGTGTCAACGGCGGTGTCGTGTTGAAGGTGCCTCAAGACACACGGGCGCAGGTTCGTGCCCGCTGCACCAACGGACGGGTCAGCGTGGACGACGGCCTGCAGGTGGCCGTCGAAGGCGAACAGACCCGCCGTCGTCTCGACGGCACGCTGAATGGCGGCGGCGGCCGGATCGAGTTGCAGACGACCAACGGCGGCGTGTCGCTCGGCCGGTCCTAACAGTCTTGTCGGTTCTCCCGTTGTTCCGGGCGGGGTGACTGTCGTACTCTGTGCGGACCGAGCATGAGTTCGCCGTGAACGAGGACAAGTCCACTCGCTACCATCGTCGGCGCCGTCGCTCTGAGCTTGCGGGCACGGCCCTGGTTGGCGGCGTCCTGCTGGCGGTCTCGCTGTCGGGCTTCGCCACGATGTGTCGCACAGCGGCCGAGTGGGCCACGGCCTGGCTGCCAGCCAACCTCACGTCAGGCGCCAGCGTGGCGCTCGTTCTGGCCGGCCTCGCGGTTGCCGTGCAGACGCTGGACTTCCCGTTTGCCTGGTATCAAGGCTATTGGCTGGAGCGGCGCTACGGCTTGTCCACCGAACATCTGTCGCACTGGCTGTCCGACCACGTGAAGGCGATCGCCGCCAGTAGCGCCGTGGTCGTGGGGGGCGCGTGGCTGGTCTACGTCTGCATTCAGCGTTGGCCCTCGGCCTGGTGGCTGGTGGCAGCCTCCGGATGCACGCTCTCGATGGTGGCGCTGGCGCGGCTTGCGCCCATGCTGTTGCTGCCGTTGTTCTATCGCGTGCAGGCGCTGCGACGCGCCAGTCTCTCAGAGCGGCTCGTGCGTCTGGCGAAGAGGGCGGGTGCGCCGGTGCTTGACGTGTCTGAATGGGCCATCGGCGGGCACACACGCAGGGCGAACGCGGCTCTGGCCGGAGTCGGACGCTCGCGGCGCATCCTGATCTCGGACACGATGCTCGACGCGTACTCCGACGACGAGATCGAGGTAGTGGTCGCCCACGAGCTCGCCCACCACGTGCACCACGACCTGTGGTTCACCATGCTGCTGCGCACGCTGATCCTCTACAGTGGCTTCTTCGTGGCGGCCCGAACCCTCGTAGCGGTGGCGCCATGGTTCGAACTTCGCGAACCGGCCGACGTCGCCGGCGCGCCCGTCCTGTTGCTCGTGGCGGGTGTCTGGTTGCGCGCGCTGTCGCCCATCGGCAACGCGTTGTCGCGGGCGCAGGAGCGCCGAGCCGATCGGTACGCCTTGACGCTCACCGGCAACCCAGGGGCGTTTGTCGCGGCCATGAGACGCCTGGCCCAGCAGAATCTCGCTGAGGACCGACCGTCGGTGCTGGCGCGAACGCTGTTCTACTCGCACCCGCCCATGCGGGAGCGCATCGCGGCGGCCGAAGCCTGGCACGGCGTTGTCCGGCCGTTACCGGCGCATGGCATCATTGGTGGCGAGGAGTGAAGGAATGCATCACAGAGGCCTGACGATGGTGGCGGCGGCAGCGTTGGTGGCTGTGGCCGTGACGGGGGTGCCGGCAGCCGGCGCCCGCAAGCTGAACGTGGCGCACCGCGGTGCCTCGGCCTACGCGCCCGAACACACGCTTGCGGCCTACGAACTGGCGATCGCCCAGGGCGCCGATTTCGTCGAGCAGGATCTGGCGGTCACAAAAGACGGCGTGCTCATCTGTCTGCACGATCCGTCGCTCGAGCGCACGACCGACGTGGCCACGCGGTTTCCCGACCGGTTCACCGAGATCACGTTCGAGGGCCGCCGCCAGAAGGTCTGGCTGGCCAACGACTTCACCCTCGCCGAAATCAAGACACTCGATGCCGGGACGTGGTTCGACGCCAAGTTCGCCGGCGCGCGCGTGCCCACCTTCGACGAAGCGGTGGCGCGGATCCGCGGCAAGGCGGGTCTCTATCCTGAGCTGAAGACCCCTGAGATCTACGCAGGGCGCGACGTCGACTTCATCGCGCTCGTCGAGACGTCACTTGACCGTCTGCAGCTACGTGGACCGGGCGCCGATCCGAAGACGCCGGTGATCCTGCAGACGTTCGGCGAGTCGACCGCCAGGGCACTGGCCGCCCGGCGCATCGGATTGCCGATTGTGCTGCTCATCGGCGGCGGGGGCGGCACCTGGGATTCGCAGGCCGTCGTCGATCGGTGGAAGGGTGTGGTGACCGGCTTCGGCCCCGCCAAGGGGATTGTGGCGAAGCATCCAGAGTTCGTGCGCCTGGCCCACGAGGCAGGGATGACGGTGACCCCCTACACATTCAACGTCAAGGGCGCGACGGGTTTTGCGTCGGTCAAAGCGGAGATGGAACACTTCCTCTACACGCTGGGCGTGGACGCGCTCTTCACCGACAACCCGGATCTGTTCCCGCGCCGTCAGTAGGGCCTGCCGGGCGTGGACGGGTGCGCCTCCCGGCACCTCGGCCCGCTCCCGGTGGTCACCGGCCGGCTACGACCAGTGTGCCTTTCATCGTGCGGCACTGG
>JANNEJ010000255.1:0-3260 GCA_031378585.1 Acidobacteriota bacterium
GTCACGAACACGAGCTGGCGCGTGATCGTCCTGGTGGGCCCTGGCTTGATCATCAAGAAGCGGCCGTCGAGACCGACGTCGTAGTTCGCCCGATTCACTCCCGGGCGGCGGGAGTACGGCTTGTCGAAGAGCAGGGTGGCCTTGGCGGGGGCCGCCCGCGAGCCGCGCTGCAGTGACGCGGCATACATGCGGTCTCCGTTCCGGAAATGCAGCTCGTTCCGGTCACGCGCCCACACGATCTCGGTCCCGCCCTCGGTTGAGATCTGGAGCTTGCTTCCGCCAGACGGATACGCCTGGACGTACACTTCGAGGCGCCCGGTCTCGTTTGACGCGAAGGCCAGCCAACGGCCGTCCGGTGACAATGCCGCACTGGTCTCGATGAATGGGGAGTTGAGCAGGGGCTCGGCGCGCCGACCGTCGGTACGGTAGCTCCAGATGTCACCTTCTTGGCTCACGAAGAGCAGCGTCTGCCCCTCCGGGCCCCAGGACAACGGTATGTTGCGGACACTTCCCGTAGTCGTCAACAACTCGGCGGCGCCGGTTGCGTCCCAGTTGCGCCAGTAGATGCCGCGAGCCTGGCTGCCAGCGCCTTCGAACGTGAGCCGGTCGCCACTGGGCGTCCAGATGGCGTTGAAGCCGTCGCCAATCGTGAAACGCGACAGCGTCTCCCGAGCCAGGCTGTAGAGCCAGACGCCCGCTTGACTGCCCATCACTTCGACTGCGATTCTCGTGCCATCGGGCGACAGTCGGGGATGGAAGTACGATCGCGATGGTGCGCCGACACGTGAGTCCACGCCCGAGCGATCGACCCACACGAGCTCGCTCGTGGGCCGCAGCAGTTCGCCAGGCCGGTAGAGCAGGGATCCGGCCTTCGACACGCTGAAGTGCGCATAGCCCTTGTTCCCTTGCGTCAGACCTTCGAGGATCGGCACGGGGGTCCCGCGAATCTCGAGCGACTTCTGGTCAAACGACACGGCCATCAGATTGCCGCCGCGTGCGAACACCAGGTGGCCGGTGGGGAGATAGCGTGGGTTGGTGCCGCGCAGCAGCGTCCGCCGCTGGCTGGTCGCAAGCGTGTGCACGACGATCTCTCCGTCATCCCAGTCTTGCGCGGCGCCGCCAACCGCGAAGAGGACAGCGCCGTCGCCGGGCAGCAGGTCCGGCCACCGATGACTGTTCAGCTCCTCGGATTCGGGCGTCGTGATCTGCTGCGGAGTGCCGCCGGTCGCCCGAACCTGCCACAGTCCCTTGGCAACGCCAGGAGCGAACACGATGGTGCCGGACGTTCCCCAGGTGACGCCCTTCATGGCGTCGATCGGGCCGACGTCGCAGATGATCGTGGGCGTGCCGCCGGTGATCGGAACCCGTTTGAACGTCGTGCCGACGAGAAACCCGATGGACTGGCCATCAGGCGCGAAGAAAGGCGACGAGGCCCCTTCCGTGCCGGCAATCGGCGCACTGTCAAGGCCGTCCAGGGGACGGAGGTAGAGGCGCGTCACGCCACTGTCGGCACCGACGTACACGACGTGCGTCCCCGCCGGCGACAACGCCATCGTCGGCTCCTCGAGGTCGACCAACGCTTCAGCCGGCGTCAACGGGAGCGACAAGCGCGCGATTGGGGACCCCAGAGCGACCGGCTGCGGCCAGGCACGCAGCGTCAGCAGCACGGCGCCAACGCCTAGTCCGAAGCACGCGAGCCCGGCCAGCGCAAGGGGCAGCCGCCGGGCGAGTCGTCGGCCAGGTGGTGCGGTGAAGGGCTCGTGCCCTTCGTCGAGCAAGACCCGCGCGTCGGCGATGTGCTGCAGCCGTTGCTTCGGGTCCTTCTGGACGCAAAGCCGAAGCAGCGTTCGCACCAGTGGCGGCGTCTCCGCCGGCAACGCGCTCCAGTCAGGCGTCCCGGAGACGACCGCGCTCATGGCGTCGGCGAACGTCTCGGCGCCGAACAGCCGCCGGCCGGTGAGCATCTCGTACACGATGCAGCCAAACGCCCAGATGTCGGTCCGATGGTCGACGGGCCGTCCGCGCGCTTGCTCCGGACTCATGTAAAACGGAGTGCCGAGAATGACGCCCGCCCGTGTAGGTTCCGCGCTCAGCGTCGGTGCCAGCGCCTGGTCGGAGGTGGACGGGACCACGGGCTCGAGGACCTTGGCGAGGCCGAAGTCGAGCACTTTGACCCGACCTTCTGGCGTGATCTTGATGTTTGCGGGCTTCAGGTCCCGATGGACGATCGCTTTCTCTTGCGCGGCGTCGAGTGCATCCACGATCTGCCGGGCGAACCCCAGCGCCTCGCCGACGGCAAGCGGCCGGCCGGCCACTCGCTCGGCGAGCGTCACGCCTTCCACCAGTTCCAGCACGATCGCGCTGCGGCCGTCGGATTCCTCGAGGCCGTAGGCCGCGGCGATGTTGGGATGGTTCAGCGCCGCGAGCACCTCGGCTTCTCGCTGAAACCGCACCAGCCGGCTCACGTCATGGGCGAATGCGTCGAGGAGGATCTTGAGGGCGACCTCGCGCTTCAATCTCAGGTCGCGAGCGCGATAGACCTCACCCATGCCGCCCTTCCCGAGGGCAGAGAGGATTTCGTAGCCACCGAACAAGGACCCGGGTACGAGCGTCATCGAGCGTCCATGATGATAACCACTCGCGCCAGCGACGCATAGCCGGCGCTCGCATCCGGCCCAGGCCGCACTACACTGCCGCATGGAGGCGTCGATGCGAAGTCTGTCTTGGGTCGGGGGCGTGGTGCTGGCAGGCGTGGTCACGGTCACGCTGGCGGCGCAGCCGGCGCAGTTTTCCTTCGACTATCCGGCCATTGCCGGCCGCGTCACCCAGCAACTGCATCTGCAACCCGGCGAGAAGGTGCTGATTGTGGCGATGCCCGGCCTGTTCGAAGACCTGGTGCCACATCTGCGCCATGCCGTGGTGAAGGCCGGCGGGGTGGATCTGGGCGTGATCGACGTGCTGCGCGAGCCCGTGCCCGCAGGCTTCGACGTGGCGCTGCTGCAGAAGAGCGCGGCCGCGTCTCGGGCGGCCTACAAAGACATGCTGCGCGGCGTCGACGCTGCCGTGATGATGCCGGGCGCCGTGCCCTCGCACCCCGTGTACGCGGCCATGCAGGACTGGCTGCGCGAGGGCAAGGGACGCACCGTGCACTTCCACTGGCTCGAGAACGGCAGCGCCTACACGCTGCCGGGCCAGCCGCTGCCCCCGCGCCACCTCATCGACGCCACCTATCAACGCGTGTTGCTCAACACCGACTACCC
>JANNEJ010000582.1:0-1567 GCA_031378585.1 Acidobacteriota bacterium
CTCCAAGGCACAGGCATTGGTGCACGCGCGCGAGCCGTGCCACGGCGGCGCGCACGTCGTCGATGGGTGCGTCCTGGCTGGGCGAGAGCATGAAGCCCAGATGAATGCTCTCGCCATCACTTCTGGTCGCGCGGTTCTGCACGGCCAGGCCCGCGCGTCGCACCAGGCTCTCGACGCGGCGCTCGAGGCCAGGATGTGATTCACCGGACACGCGCAGGTAGTGCCGGCGGCTGGCGGGCAGAACGGCGCCAGGCGAGCCCGCCACCGGCAGCGCCTGCGGCACGGGCCAGCGCACCGAGTTGTCTTGCGCCAGATCGATCAGGTCGCCGAGCACGGCCGTGGCCGTGGGCAGCGCGCCGGCGCCCTTGCCAAAGAGGCTGAGGTCGCCTGACGACGCGCAGCGCAGGTTGACGGCGTTGTATTCCTCTTCCACCGACGCCAGCAAGTGCCACGACGGCAGCAGCAGCGGCTCGACGGCCATGTCGAGCGCGCCGTCGATGCGCGCGGCGCGCGCTATGAGCCGGATCCGGCAGCCCATCGACTCGGCCAGGTCGCAGTCGGTCGCCTCGACCTCGCGGATGCCGCGCACGCGGAAGCCGTCGGGACGCACCCACGCGCCGAACGCGCGGTAGGCGAGGATCGAGAGTTTGGCCGCCGCGTCGAGGCCGTCGAGGTCGGCCGACGGATCCGCTTCGGCCAGGCCGAGTGCCTGCGCCTCGGCGACCGCCTCGTCAAGCGACAGCTCCGCCTGTTCGATGCGCGTCATGACGAAGTTGCAGGTGCCGTTCAGAATGCCGGCGAGGCTGTCGACCTCATCGGCGCGATGACTCAAGTGGCGAATGATCGGCAGCGCGGCCGCAGCCGCAGCTTCGCAATAGAGCGGCGTCGCGGTGCGTTGCGCCAGTACGCCCAGATCCGCAAGCTTCGAGGCCAGCAGTGCCTTGTTGGCGGTGACGACGGGCTTACCCGAGGCGAGCGCCGCCGTCAGGATGGGCTCCATGGCCTGGCCGCCTGCCACTTCCACGACCACGTCCACCTCGGGGTCGCTCACGAGCTCGAGTGGCCGGTCGGTGAGCGGGATACCCGCGGCCAGCGGATGCCGGGTCTTGGTGAGGTCGCGCACCGCGATGCGCGAGACCCGGAACTTCACCCCGTAGCGGTCGGCCACGGCACTCTCCTGGCGCGCGATCATCTCGAGCAGGCCGCCACCGACCGTGCCACAGCCCACCATGCCGATGCGCAGCTCGCGCACGGGCTCCACGCCCACGCCGTGGAAGCGCGGCCGCGCCCCGAGCCTGGGTTCGCCGCCGAACGCGCGGGCGCCGCGCAGCAGTTCCGCGAGCCGGTCCTGGTCGGCCAGGAAGGCGTCGTGGCCGTAGACCGAGTCCAGCGTCCACAACGACGACTGCGCGCCGGCGGCCTGGAGCTCGCGGTGCAGCTCCACTTGCAGTGCCCAGGGAAACAGCATGTCGCCGGGCACGCCCACCACGATTGTGTCGGCGGTCACCCGTTCGAGTGCCGCGCGCAGCGAGCGCGCGTCGCTGCCGATGGACCCGCGGTCGATCGC
>JANNEJ010000586.1:0-11512 GCA_031378585.1 Acidobacteriota bacterium
GTCTCGTGGGTCGACGCTGGACAGGTGCAGCGGGTCGTGATCGTCGGCAACGACATCACGGGCGTGACCAAAGGCCTCGAGAATTTCCGCACCTATGCACCCTTCCAGTACGAGGGGCTCGCCAATCGCCTGATCGAGCGCGGGGTCAG
Organism: Acidobacteriota bacterium; assembly: GCA_031378585.1. GTDB lineage: Bacteria > Acidobacteriota > Vicinamibacteria > Vicinamibacterales > UBA2999 > CADEFD01. The sequence continues at coordinate 150 of JANNEJ010000586.1, forward strand.
CGTCGAGAGCAAGGCGCCCACCGAGTCGCCGTGGGCGGCCATTCTGTATTCCTGGGCGCCCATCTTGCTGATGATCGGCTTCTGGATCTTCTTCATGCGCCAGGTGCAGAGCGGCGGCAACAAGGCCCTCTCGTTCGGGAAGAGCAAGGCGAAGCTCTCGTCCTCGGCCCAGAAGAAGGTCACGTTCCGCGACGTGGCGGGCGTGGACGAAGCCAAGGACGAACTGCAGGAGATCATCGAGTTCCTGAAGGAACCGCAGAAGTTCCAGAAGCTTGGCGGCCGCATTCCCAAAGGTGTGCTGCTCATGGGCCCTCCGGGCACCGGCAAGACCCTCATGGCGCGGGCCGTGGCTGGTGAGGCCAATGTGCCGTTCTTCTCGATCAGCGGTTCCGACTTCGTGGAGATGTTCGTGGGCGTCGGCGCCAGCCGCGTGCGTGACCTGTTCGAACAGGGCAAGAAGAACGCGCCCTGCATCGTCTTCATCGACGAGATCGACGCGGTCGGCCGTCATCGCGGTGCCGGCCTTGGTGGCGGCCATGACGAGCGCGAGCAGACGCTCAACCAGCTCCTCGTCGAGATGGACGGCTTCGAGTCGAATGAGGGCGTGATTCTGGTGGCGGCCACGAACCGGCCCGATGTGCTCGACCCGGCGCTGCTGCGGCCGGGCCGCTTCGACCGCCGCATCGTGGTGAACCGTCCCGACGTGAAGGGCCGAGAAGGCATCCTCGCGGTGCACACCAAGAAGGTTCCGATGGCCGACGATGTCGACATCCGCACACTTGCGCGCGGCACGGCGGGCTTTGCGGGAGCGGATCTGGCCAACCTGGTGAACGAGGCGGCGCTGAACGCGGCACGGCTGAACAAGAAGGCCGTGGCGATGGTCGACTTCGAATACGCCAAGGACAAGGTGCTCATGGGCGCCGAGCGGCGCTCCATGATCGTGACCGAGGAAGAGAAGAAGATTACTGCGGTTCACGAGGCGGGCCATGCGCTGCTGGCGGTGCTGCTGCCGCACTCCGATTCGCTTCACAAAGTCACCATCATTCCTCGCGGAATGGCGCTCGGGCTCACCACCCAACTGCCGCTCGACGAGAAACACAATTACTCCAAGGTCTACCTGATGGACCGTATTGCCATTCTTCTCGGCGGGCGAATTGCCGAAGAGCTGACCACCGGCGACATCACGACCGGTGCGGGCAATGACCTCGAGCGCGCTACCGAGATGGCCCGCAAGATGGTGTGCGAGTGGGGCATGAGCGAGGCCATGGGACCGCTCACCTTCGGCAAGAAGGAAGAACAGATCTTCCTCGGCCGCGAGATCGCGCAGCAGCAGAACTTCAGTAGCGTGACTGCCGAGCGGATCGACCAGGAGGTCAGGCGCCTCATCGCGGAGAACTACGAAAAGGCCACCGTGCTGCTCAAGGAGCACAAGGACCACCTGCAGGCGATTGCCGACGCGCTCCTGGCTCGCGAATCGCTCGATGGCGACCAGGTGCGTCGCATCGTGAGGGGCTTGCCGCTCGACGAACCGCCGTCAGCGGCGGCGCCGGCAGCTCCCGCCCCGCCTGACGACACCCGCGAGCGTTCGCGCGAGAAGGAACGCGCGCCGCTGCTACCCATCGCGCCGAAACCACTCGGGCAGGAATAGCGCCGCGCGCGGCCTGACGGCCGCGCGGCTCGTGTACCGCATGATCGCGCCGCGCGCTGACTATTCCCTCACGCTGGTGGGCCGCGCTCCGCTCGTGCTGGGCCGCCGCACGCTCGTCATGGGCGTGCTGAACGTGACGCCCGACTCGTTTTCGGACGGCGGGGCGGCGCTCGACCCTGCCCGCGCGCTCGACCTGGCCCTCGAGATGGAGGCGGCGGGTGCCGACATCCTCGACATCGGGGCGGAATCCACCCGTCCAGGCGCCACGCCGCTTTCCGGTCGAGAAGAACGTTCACGACTCCTTCCGGTCATACGCCAGCTCCACCGGCTGAAGATTCCGCTCTCGATTGACACCACCAAAGCGGAGGTGGCGCGCTTCGGACTCGACGAAGGCGCCAGCATCGTGAACGACATCAGCGGGTTGCAGTACGAACCCGCGCTCGGCGACATCGTGGCCGTGCGGGGCGCTCCGCTCGTGCTGATGCATATGCGGGGGCGGCCCTCCGACATGTATGCGCAGGCGGCCTACGACCAGGTGGCCACCGACGTCACCCGCGACCTCACGAGAGCGATTGAGCGCGCCGTAAGCCGCGGCGTGGCCTGGCATCAGCTGGTGGTCGACCCGGGACTCGGCTTCGCCAAGCGCGCAGAACACAGTCTGGCGGCCCTGGCCGGTTTGTCCGCGCTGGCGGCGCTCGGACGCCCGGTGCTGGTCGGACCATCGAGAAAATCTTTCCTGGCGGAGGCAGCCGGCGACGGCGCTGCCCGCGGGCGTGACTGGGCAACAGCGGCGGCGGTGACGGCCGCAGTACTGGCCGGCGCCCACATCGTTCGGGTGCATGCGGTGGCCGAGATGGTGCATGTGACGCGCGCCGCGGATATGATTCGGGAGCACGGTGCTGCTGCGCCTGGCTCTAGCCGCTGACTGTTCCCGGTCGCTAGCTGCCGGCCGCACGCGCCGGGAACCCATGTCCTGGCTCGATTCCCTGCTCGAACGGCCGCCCATCACGTGGTGGGACATCCTCGACGTCGCGATCGTGTCGGTCGTCGTGTACGAGGTGCTCAAGCTGATTCGCGGCACCCGCGCGTCGCAGATGGCGGTGGCCCTGGGCGCCATCGTGGGGTTGTTCTATGCCTCGAGAGCCCTCGAGCTCGAGACCATCAACTGGCTGATCCGGAACGTGGTGGGGTATGTCGTGTTTGCCGCCATTGTGTTGCTGCAGACCGACATCCGTCGCGCGCTCGTGCACTTCGGGCGAGGGCCGTTTTTCAAGTATCTGCAGCGCGTCGAGCCCGACGACGATTCGATTGAAGAGCTGATGGTGGCGCTCGAAACGCTGGCGGCCAAGCGCATCGGCGCGCTGGTCGTCGTCGAGCGCGGCATCGGGCTCCGGAACCACATCGAGAGCGGGATACCCCTGGACGCCAAATTGACCTACGACCTGATTGTGAGCATCTTCCAGCCCACCTCGCCGCTGCACGACGGAGCGGTCATCATCCAGGGCGATCGGATCGCGGCCGCGGCCTGCTTCCTGCCGCTCAGCGTGAACCCGAGGCTGGCCCGCGAACTCGGGTCGCGTCATCGCGCGGCGCTCGGCGTGACCGAGGAGAATGACGCCGCGGCGCTGGTGGTGTCTGAAGAGACTGGCACCATCTCGCTCGTGCTCGACGGCAAGATCGAGCGCGGCCTGTCGACCGACTCGCTGCGGCACCGCCTGCGCATGCTGGTCAAGCGCGTGCAGCCCCGCGCGGAACGCCGCCTCGCCGCGGCGACGATGGACTGATGGCACTTTTTCCCCTGCGCCATGTCGGGTTGAAACTGCTGTCGATTGTCGTGGCGGCGCTGCTGTGGCTCGTCGTCACCGACGACGCCGAAGTAGAGCGTACTCTTCGCGTGGGCTTGGAGCTGCAGCGCACCCCGGCGGGCGTCGAACTTACGAGCGCCGTGCCTGACACGGTGGCTGTGCGCGTGCGCGGCCCCGCCAGCCGGCTGGCGGGCCTGGGACCAGGCGACGTGTCGGTGGTGGTCGACCTCGACGGGGTGCACACCGGCCGCCGGCTCTTTGCCTTGACGGCTGACCAGGTCACGGCCCCCTACGGCATTGCCGTGGCCCAGGTGACGCCCGCGGCCTTGCCGCTCAGCTTCGAGTCCACGGCTGGGAAGGTCGTGCCGGTGCGGCCGCGCATCGAAGGCACGCCGGTGCCTGGCCACAGTGTCACGAACGTGTCAGTGAGTCCCTCACAGGTGCGCATCGAAGGGCCGGAAAGCGCCGTGAACGCACTGACGGAAGTTGTGACCGAGACGGTGTCGGTCGAGCGGGTCACGAGCCTGCTGCGCGAAGCCGTCGCGATCGATGTCGCTGATGCCGGCGTGCGTCTTGTCGGCGGCGGCACGGCGGTGGTGACGGTGACCGTTGCGGCCGATACTACGGAGCGAACGGTGACCGGCGTGGCAATTGCACCGCGTGGCGCCGCGGCCAGCGGCGTCGTGCTGGTGCCGGCGGCCGCGTCGGTGACGGTGCAGGGGGCCGGCGACGTCGTGACCGCGCTTTCGGCCGCGGACGTGGCGCTGTTTGTCGAGGTCGGCGACGCGACTCCCGGCCGCGACCTGCCGGTGCGGGCCGAATCGTCACCACGCTTCGTCGTGCGGTCGATCGAGCCGCCGTCGGTGCGAGTGATCGTGCCGGCGCGCCGGCGATAGGACCACGAGGCAGGAGGCGGAGTGAAGTTGTTCGGTACCGACGGTATTCGAGGAGAGGCCGGCGCTCCTCCGCTCGACCCGGAAACGGTGGCGCGCATTGGCGGCGCGCTGGCGCGCGTCTCGGGGCGCACGCATCTGCGTGCGCTGGTTGGGCGCGACACTCGAGAGAGCGGGCCGTGGATCGAAGACGCGTTGGCCCGCGGCCTTGCGGGAGAAGGCGCCACCCTGGTGAGCGCCGGGGTCGTCCCGACGCCCGCCGTGGCCTATCTGACCAAAGCCGACGGCTTTGACCTCGGCCTCGTGATCTCGGCGTCCCACAATCCCTTCCACGACAACGGCATCAAGATCTTTTCCGGCGCGGGCGAGAAGTTCACCCAGGCCGTCGAGCGCGAGGTGGAGCGAACCGTGGCCGATACCTCGTGGCAGGTGCCGGCCGCGACGCACTCGGCGACGCCGGGCGGCGATCTGACGGCGCACTATGTGGCGCACCTGCGACACATTCTGGACGGCGCCGGACCGCTCGCGGGCGCGCGCATCGTGGTCGACTGCGCCAACGGGGCCACGAGCACGCTGGCGCCAGCCCTGTTTCGCGACCTCGGTTTCGAGGTTGAGGTGATTGGCGCTCAGCCCGACGGCCGCAACATCAACCAGGGATGCGGCTCGACGGCGATGGAGTCGCTGCAGGCCCGGGTCGTGGCCTCGGGTGCCAGCCTGGGCGTGGCCTTCGATGGCGACGGCGATCGCGCGCTTTTCGTGGACCACCTGGGTCACCGCGTGGACGGCGACGCGGTGATGCTGATTTGCGCCGACCTGTTGCGTGGCGAATCGGGCCTGCCCGGCGATGCCGTCGTCGCCACCGTGATGAGCAACATCGGCCTGGAACTGGCGCTGAAGGCGCGAGGAATTGCGCTCATGCGCTGCGCCGTCGGCGACAAGTTCGTGATGGAAGAGATGCTGGCGAAAGGCATCGCACTCGGCGGCGAGCAATCGGGGCATGTCATCTTCGCCCGCCACCTCTTCACCGGCGACGGCATGGCCACCGCGCTGCACGTACTGCGCGCCATGATGGCCACGGGCCAGAACCTGGCCTCGCTGGCTGCCGGACTCACGGCCTTCCCGCAGGTGCTGGTGAACGTACGCGTGAAGACTCGCTCGGACCTCGGGACGGTGCCCGCCGTGGCCAAGGTCATGCAGGACGTCGAGGCACGTCTCGATGGGCAGGGCCGGTTGCTCGTCCGCTACTCGGGCACCGAGCCGCTTCTCCGGATCATGCTCGAGGGCCGCGACCTGCCCCAGATTCAAGCCTGGGCCGACGAGATTGCCACGGCTGTGCGCGTGCACCTGGCGTAACTGAACTCCGCACTCTTGCCTGGGGTGATACGCTTGACCGTTCCCCGGCTCGTGCCTGCCGCTAGCACCTAGCCGCTAGCCGCTGTCCATCGCCTGGGTCAGACTGGCCATGGTGCGTCTCTCCGTCAACGTCAATAAGGTAGCGACGCTGCGCAACTCGCGTGGTGGCCACGAGCCTTCCCTGATCGAGGCCGTGAAGGTCGTGTTGGGCGAGGGCGCGCGCGGCATCACCGTGCATCCTCGTGCCGACCAGCGGCACATCACCCCGGACGACGTGCGAGACCTCGCGACGCACCTGGCGTCGATGCGCGGTGTGGTGGAATACAACATCGAGGGGGATCCCCGTCCGGACCTGTTGGAGCTCGTGCACCAGGTGAAGCCGCACCAGTGCACGCTCGTGCCCGTGAGGCCTGGCGAGATCACGAGTCACGCGGGCTGGCCGGCGGACACGCCGAGAGCCGAGCTGGCGGCTGTGATTCGTGACTTGACCCTCGCCGGAGTGCGGGTGAGCCTGTTTGTGGACGCCGACGCCGCCGCGGTCGCCATGGCGCGCGACGTCGGCGCGCACCGCGTGGAACTCTACACCGAGCCGTTTGCCCGCGCCTTCGAGCGCGGCGCTGGTGCCGCGGCCGCGAGCTTCGCGCAGTACACCGAAGCGGCGCGGGCGGCACACGCCTTCGGACTCGGTGTCAACGCGGGACACGATCTCGACCTTGACAATCTCGTGCTGTTTCGGACCCTGCCACACCTCGAGGAGGTGTCCATCGGGCACGCGCTCATGAGCCGCGCGTTATTTGTCGGCCTGGGTGCGGCCGTCCGCGCCTACCTCGTCGCGGTTGAGGGGCCAGCGTGATCGCACGCGTTGCGGGCGGCGCGTTGCTGCTGTTGGCTGCGGCCAGCCCGGTAGCGGCCGCCAGCCGGCCGTTGCAGTTGCGCGCGTCTGACGGCGTGGCGGTTGCCGCCACGGTATACGACGCTCCGAGCACCCCGGCGCCGGCCGTGGTGCTCGTGCACATGCTGACGCGCACGAAGGAGGACTGGCGACCTCTGGCCGAGCGCCTGCAAGCGGCCGGCATCACGGCGCTCGCCATCGACCTGCGTGGACACGGGCAGTCGGAAGGCTCCGCTGCGCCCGCGGCGGCCATGGCGCTCGACGTGCGGGCCGCGTTGTCGTGGCTGGCCGGTCGACCCGAGGTCACCACGGGGGCTGTGGCCATCGTCGGCGCCTCAATTGGCGCCAGTCTGGCGCTCCTGGCCGCGGCTGATGCGCCCGCGGTGCGCGGCGTCGCGCTGCTGTCGCCGGCCTCGGACTACCGTGGCGTACGTCTCGATGCCGCTGGGCGGAAATACGGCCCCCGGCCGCTGCTGCTCGTGGCCAGCAGCGAAGATCCGTATGCCCTGCGCACGGTGCGCGCTCTGGCCGGCGACGGCCAGCTGGCCCATGAGCAGCGGTTTTCCGCGGTGGCAGCGCACGGCTCCCACCTGCTCGACCGCGATCCTGACGTGGCCACCGCCGTGGTGGACTGGCTGCGACGGACGTTGCTATCCTGAGGGCACCCTTCTCATGCGCGCCGATTCCATTGCTTTCGCCGTCTCCGGGATGCTGTTTGGCGTCATCGTGGGATGGATTCTCGGCACCCAGCAGTCCTCGGGCGCAGTGCCGGCCGCGGCCGCGCCCGTCGCCGCCGCGACCGCGGCTCCAGGCACCGAGGGCCGCCCACCCGCGCCCGCGCTCGACGTAGCTCGCGTGAAGGAGCTCGTTGACGCCGCTGCCGGCGATCCGACCAGTCCTGTGCCCCGCGTGCAGCTTGGCAACGTCTACTTCGACGCCGAGCGGTACACCGACGCCGTGAAGTGGTACGAAGACGCGCTGCGGCTCGAGCCGACCGATCCCAACGTGTCTACCGACCTGGGTGTGGCGTACTACTACACCAACCAGCCCGACAAGGCGATTCAGCAATTCGAGCAGTCGCTCGAGAACGATCCGAAACACACCAAGACCATGCTGAACATGGGCATCGTCAAGGCGTTCGGCAAGCAGGACCTGGCCGGCGCGAGCGCCGCCTGGGAGCAGGTGATAGCCACCGCGCCAGACAGTCCTGAAGCGCAGGCCGCGACGAAGGCCCTCGAGGGACTGAAGCAGGCGCATCCAGGCGGCGGCCCTGCCCCGGGTGCATCTGGAGGCTGAGTCGTGACGCTGCGCATATTCCTGTTGGTCGTGATGGCGCTCTTCGCCCTGCGGGCGATTGGCCGCTTCATGGGCGGCATGGCGCAGGCCGCACGACCTGGTCGGCCGCGCCGTCCAGGCCAGCGTCAGGCCGACGTGCCCGTGAAGATGGCGAAGGACCCGGTGTGCGGCACGTTCGTGGTTCCGGGCAAGGCGTTGAGCACCTCCGCAGGCGGGGCCACCGTGTGGTTCTGCTCGGAACAGTGCCGCACCGAGTTTGCGCGACGAAGTTAGACCACACGTCATGATGCCGTCCGAGGAACAGAGCCGCATCGACATCGTGGAGGTGGGCCGTCGCCTCTGGGTTCAAGGCTACGTGGCGTCCAACGACGGCAACATCAGCGTGCGGTTGTCGTCCGACCGCATCCTTACGACGCCGAAGAACGTGTCGAAGGGCTTCATGACGCCGGACATGTGCGTGGTCACCGACATGGCTGGCACCAAGGTGCGAGGAGAGCGCGACGCGTCGTCAGAACTGAAGATGCACCTCGAGGTGTATCGGCAGCGGCCCGATGTGGGCGCCGTGGTGCATGCGCATCCCGCGACCGCCACCGGATTTGCGGTGGCCGGCGTGCCGCTCAACCGCGCCGTGCTGGCCGAAGTGATTACCACCCTCGGCGGCATTCCCATTGCGGAGTACGCCACCCCATCGACCGCCGAACTGCCGGCCGCAATCCGGGAATACATCAAGTCGCATGACGGCCTGCTGCTGGCCAATCACGGCGCCCTCGCCGTGGCGCCCGATCTCTTCGCGGCCTACTACCGGATGGAGACGATCGAGCACTTCGCCAAGATCAGCCTGGTGGCCCGCACGCTGGGCCGCGAGAACCTGCTCTCGCGCGACGAAGTGACCCGCCTGCAGAACCTGCGGGGAATGTACGGCATCAGCTCGCCCGCGCCGATTTGCGCCGAGGAGGCCGCCCCCGACGCCGTCTGTCAGACGGTCGAGGCCCCCATCTCGGCCGCGCGCCTCGTGCCCGACATCCCTGGGCTACCCGAACATCCGGGCGCTCTGCTCGGCACGGACCGGGAGATTCGGCTAACATACGGCCAGTTGACAGCGCTCATCGACGAGGCGGTCAGAAGCGTTCGATAGGCAGCGGGTGACCGAACCCGAGGCCCGGATTCCGGGCGGAGGAGTGTAATGGGCGAAGCGCTCGGCATGGTCGAGACAAAGGGTCTGGTCGCGATGATTGAGGCAGCCGATGCCATGGTCAAAGCCGCCAAAGTCACCCTGGTCGGGTGGGAGAAAATCGGCGCCGGGTATGTGACCGCCGTGGTCCGCGGCGACGTCGCCGCGGTAAAGGCCGCCACCGACGCCGGTGCCGCCGCCGCGCGTCGAGTCGGCGAGTTGGTGGCGGTGCACGTCATTCCGCGTCCGCACGCCAATCTGGAAGACGTGCTGCCGATCGGCAAGGCTAAAGGCTAGCGAGGCTACGCCTCCCTGAGCACATGCGGCTCCACCTCGCCAGCTACAGTGTTTCCTGGCCCCGCCTTCGGCGGGGCGCTTAGTCCGCAGTCCGGCTGCCACCATGCTTCTCGCCAGAATCGTCGGCACGGTGGTGGCCACGCGGAAAGACCCGCGTTTGGTCAGCAGCAAGATGCTGCTGGCGCGGGCGGTCGATCCCAACGGCAAGAACGAGGGCAACCACCTGGTGGCCATCGACACCGTCGATGCCGGGGTCGGCGACACGGTGCTCATCGTGACGGGCAGCTCGGCCCGCATGGCGGCAGGGATGAAAGACCTGCCGGTTGACGCGGTGGTGGTCGGCGTCGTGGATCACGTGGACGTGCCGGAGTAAGCCGTGCAGATCGGACGCGTCATCGGCGACGTCGTGGCCTCGCGCAAGGATCCGGCCTTGCAGGGGATTGCCCTGCTCATCGTGCAGCCCCTTGGGCCATCGCGCGAGCCGCAGGGCCGGCCGATCGTGGCCGTGGACAGTGTCGGCGCAGGCGTCGGCGAAGACGTGTTCTTCGTGCGCGGCAAAGAAGCCTCGTTTCCGTTCCATCCGGCCGACGTGCCCACCGACGCCGGCATCGTCGGCATCCTCGATCACTGGACGGTCGGATGATTCTCGGACGTGTCGTTGGACAGGCCGTGAGTACGATCAAGCGGCCACAGTTCGAGGGGGCCACGTTGCTGCTCGTGCAGCCTGAGACTCCTGAGGGCGTGGCCGTTGGCTCGGCGCTGTTGGCCATTGACGGAATGGGGGCCGGCGTCAACGAACGGGTGTTGGTCGTGATCGAAGGACGCGCCGCGGCTGACGCGCTCGGCAAGAAGCTGGCGCCGGTGGACGCGGCCATCATTGGCATCGTGGACCACGTGGACGCAGTCGACTGAGGCGAACGGGAAGATGGACGAACAGCAGGTGCGCGCGCTCGTGCGGCAGGCCATTGCCCGGCACATGGGACCGGGGGGCGGAGCGGTAGGCTCGACGCCGTCCGCAGCGCCCTCGGGGAGCCCGCCCGATGTGCCGACGTACGCGCCGCCCGCCGACGGCGGTGCCGGCATCAGCGCCGCCCGCTTCCATCTCGTGCGCGCTGCCGGAGAGGTCGAGTGCCTGATTGAGCCCGCCGTGGCCTGCACGCACTGCGGCTACTGCCAGTGCTACGGGCACTGAGACCACGCCATGTCCATGAAGCCTCCCGTGCTCCTCACGCGCCGAGTTCCGTCGTCCGTGCTCGCCAGACTCGAGTCGGCCTGTGCGCTCGACCTGCACGCCGGCCCTTCGGCAATCCCGCGCGAGGAACTCCTTGCTCGCGTCGCCGGAAAACACGCCCTCGTGTGTCTGCTCACCGATCCCATCGATGCCGCCGTGCTCGACGCTGCCGGGCCGTCACTGAAGGTGGTGGCCAACGTGGCGGTCGGCTACAACAACATCGACGTGGCGGCCTGCCGCGAACGGGGCGTCGTCGTCACCAATACGCCCGACGTGCTCACGAACGCGTGCGCCGACTTCACCTGGGCCCTCATCCTCGCGCTGACGCGGCGCCTCGCGGAAGGCGAGCGCCAGCTGCGCGCCGGGCAGTGGACGGGCTGGGCGCTCGACCACATGCTGGGGATGGAACTGCGCGGCAAGCAACTCGGGCTCGTCGGACTCGGGCGTATCGCGCGGGCCGTGGCCGCCAAGGCACCGGCCTTCGGGATGTCGGTGGCGTACACCGACGAGGTTCCGTCGGACCTCGAGGGGGCGACGAGGATGCCGCTCGATCGATTACTGGCGACCTCCGACGTCGTGTCGCTGCACGTGCCGCTCACGCCGGTCACGACGCACCTCATCGACCAGAGGGCGTTGACCAAGATGCGCCGCTCGGCCTATCTCGTGAACACGGCGCGTGGGCCGGTGGTCGACGAAGGCGCGCTGGCGTGGGCGCTGCGCGAACGACTGATTGCCGGTGCCGCGCTCGACGTGTACGAGAAAGAGCCCGTCGTGCAC
>JANNEJ010000592.1:0-4376 GCA_031378585.1 Acidobacteriota bacterium
CAGAGCACACATGACAGTGCTTCGTCGAGAGGACGTGCAATCTAGGGGCGCGAGTTGGGATCGGAATCCGTATCGCATAACTAGCCCGCCGATCCTCTGAATCGTGCCGAGGTCCATCCGTCGTCTTGGCGACGCGATCACAACGCTGTTCCTCCTCCTGCTCTGTCGCGGACTCAGACCGCGGTGGCCGGTTGCAACGCCGCCCAGATGAAGCCGACCAATTCCCGCGCCACCGCCACGACGACCTTCGGCGCCGGTTTGTGCTCCGCGGTGAGTCGACGGAAGCGGCGACAAAGGCGCTGCTGTGCCTTGTCGGCGATCGCGATCACTCGCGGTGGCTGGCCTCTGCGCCGCGCGGCCAGCGCGGGCCCCACGCCCGCGCGGTGCTGATAGTGCCACGCCGCTTCGACCAACACGCGACGCACCAGACCGTTTCCGGTTTTTCGTGATCCGGCCTCGCCGGTGCCGATCGCCACTGGAGTCTTCGCTAGGCACGAGGCCCAGATACGCCATGAGCGCGCGGGGACTCGCAAAGCGGCGGAAGTCGTGCAACTCCGCCAAGATCAGCATCGCCGTCAACGTGTCGATACCGCGGAAGCACCGCAGCCACGCCACCGGCTCGCGATACGGCTCGGTCTGGGCCGTCTCCGCCAGGCGCGCATCGAGCTCCGTGAGTCGGCTTTCGATCTGATCGAGCGCCAGGAGATAGTCCTCGACGACCGCGCGTTCGGCCGCGTGGTCCCACTGGATGGTGCGGATCCACTGCCGATGCGCCTTCGTCCAGTTCTTCCGTCCCGCGAAGTGCAGGCCTCGGCGCAGCAACAATTTCCCGAGCCGATGGCGCGCACGCTGCACATCGTCGCGGGCGTCGTCGCGGGCCCGACACAGATCGCGCACCGCCTCCTCGGCCGGCGTCGGGGGGCGGACTTCCGTCAGCAGCCCCGCCCGGAACAGCTCGGCCAGCTTCCGCGCGTCACGCTTGTCGGTCTTCACGCGGTCGCCTGGCTTCCGCGGCATCAACGCCGGCGCGATGACGACGCACGTGATCGCGCCGGCCGTCAGGCGCCGTTGCAGCGCATAGCCGCACGGGCCCGCCTCGTAGCACACCCGCACCGGTCCGGGCGCCTCGCGCTCGAGCTTGCGATGGAGCCGAGTGATCGCCTTCGGCTCGTTCTCGACCGTCCACGTCACCGGCGTCGCGGCCGACCCGATGAGCATCGCCACGTGCAGCTCGCGCTTGTGCGCATCGATTCCGACGGACGTGATAACTTCGTTCATGACCGGCTCCTGTCGCCTGCGGCTCTGAGGCCTCGGCTTTAACCCGCGAGAAAGTCGCGTGCTTCGCAACACGTCGACGCTACCGCGACTGCGAGCCGGTCATTCCATATTGTCTAGGAGCGTGTCCGAGTAATCGCTTTTCGCAAGACCGCGCGTCGAAAACATTAGGAGCATCGCGCGCCGCGATCGCGACAACCGCCGATTTTGGCATTACTCGGACACGCTCCTAGCCGGGCCACACGCGGATTGCGCCACCCGGCTCGGTTCTCACGAAGAAACGCTGCTTACTGGAAATCGAGTGCCCGTTCGACCTTGATGTGGCGACAGCACAGTGCTGATTGCGGGAATCCTTCCCGGAGACTTGTATGAACTCCTACTTGTGGAATGTCTTTCGACTCAGGTACTCGCGAAGCGCCGCCGCCCGGCTGAAGGCGGTGCAAGCCCTGCGCAGAGGCCCGTCGGTTGACGCAGAGAGAGCGGTTGACACGCTCGTGAGGGCGCTTGGCGACCCAGACGCCGAGGTCCGATCGTGGGCGGCCTATGCGCTCTCGGCCTCCGGCGGCGTAGAAGGGACGGTTCACCCCAACGCTGTTGAGCCTCTACTCCAAGCGTTGCTCGCGCGTTCCACTCGTGGGGTAGTGTTCGCAATCGCCGGCGTTCGCGATGTGCGCGTCGTCGCTCTTCTCGCCGACATCATCAAGAAGGGAACACCCGATCTTCGCGCGGCGGCTGCAGAGAGTCTCGGGAAGAGCGGGAGCGCCGATGCTGTCGGCCCGCTCACGGCGGCACTCGATGACGAGAGCGTCGACGTCGTACGCGCCACTGGGCACGCCCTTGGACAATTGGGTAATCTTGACGCAATCCCAGTCTTGACGCGAGCTCTCAGCAAGGGGCAGGAAAAGGGAGGTGCCGGCGCTGCCGGTGGTCTCGAAAAGCTACACGCGTATCGCCCGTTGTTACTGGCATTGGTCGATTCCGATCATTCAACACGGTCGTCGGTGAAATGGCATTTTGATGCTTGGCCCGAACTGGTGCGTATTCCGGTCCATCGTGAACACTCATTCCGTTTCAACGTGAACACCGATTCCGCTGATGGTGAACGCCGATTCCGGTCATCGTGAACACCGATTCTGGTCATGGTGAACACGGATTCCGGTGATGGTGAACAGCGAATCCGGGCATTCTGAACACGCGTCGAGCGTCGTGCGCGATCCTGGGTGGTTTCCCGTAAGGAGGGACCCCCTGGATGGCAGCCACACGGCTCGTGATGAGACGACTCCGCGACGTTCTCCGCTTGAAGTACGAGGCGGGCCTGGCCCACCGCGCCATCGCCCAGGCGTGTACGGTGGGCCTGGGCACGGTGTCGCTGTATCTGGCCCGGGCGCTGGCGGCCGGGCTGACGTGGCCGCTGCCGGCCGATCTGGATGATGCCGCGCTGGAGGCGCGGCTGTTTGCGCGCCCGGCTGACGCCGCCCGCCTCGACCGGACAGTCCCTGCGTGGCCCCGGCTGCACCAGGAGCTGAAACGGCCGGGGGTCACCCTGCAGCTGCTCTGGACGGAGTATCGGGCCGCGCACCCGACCGGGTACGCCTACAGCCATTTCTGCGAGCGCTATCGCCGCTGGGCGCGGGTGCTCAAGCCGTCCATGCGGCAGGTGCACCGCGCCGGCGAGAAGCTGTTTGTCGACTTCTCGGGCAAGCGGCCGTCGCTCGTGGATGCGACGACGGGGGAACTCGTCCTCGTCGAACTCTTCGTCGGCGTGCTCGGTGCCAGCGGGTTGATCTATGCCGAGGCGACGCGCACGCAGGAGCTCGCCGCGTGGGTCGACGCGCATGTGCACATGGTGGAGTACTTCGGGGGCAGCGCGGCGATCTGGGTCCCGGACAATCTGAAGAGCGGTGTGACCACCGCCAACTACTACGAGCCGGCGATTAACCGGACGTACGCCGATCTCGCCGCGCACTACGGCGCCGTGGTGCTGCCCGCGCGCGCGGCGCATCCGCAAGATAAGCCCAAGGTCGAAGTCAGCGTGCAGATCGCGCAACGCTGGATCCTCGCGGTCCTGCGCCATCGGACCTTCTTCACCCTCGCGGACCTGAACGCCGCCATTCGCACGTGCCTCGACACGGTCAATGCCCGGCCGATGCAAGTCGTGGGCGTCAGCCGGCGGGCCCTCTTCGAACAGATCGATCGGCCAGCGCTCCGCCCCCTGCCGGCCAGCCGTTACGAGCTGGCCACGTGGAAGCCGTGTCGCGTGAACATCGACTATCACGTCGAGGTCGACCACAACTGGTACAGCGTGCCGTATCAGCTCGTGCATGCGAAGGTCGAGGCGCGTGTCACCCTGACCACCGTCGAAGTCTTCCTGACCGGCCGGCGCGTGGCGTCGCATGCGCGGCGCACCGGCCGCGGGCACTTCGCGACGGACGTGGCGCACATGCCGCGGGCGCATCGCGCCCACGCGGAATGGACGCCGTCCCGGCTGATCGGGTGGGCCGAGCAGACCGGCGCGGCCACCGGGCGGCTCGTCGCCGGCATCCTCGAGCGCCGGCCGCCTCCGGAGCAGGGCTATCGCTCGTGTCTCGGGCTCATGCGCCTGGGCCGCGTCCACGGACTGGACCGGCTCGACGCCGCCTGCGCACGCGCCGAGCGGCTCCGGTCCTACAGCTATCGCACCGTCAAGCACATTCTCACCCACCAGCAGGATCGGCTCCCGCTTGACGAGCCCGGCCCTGCGCGACCGGCCCTCACGCACGAGAACCTGCGGGGCGCCGCCTATTACGAGGAGATTTATGCTGACCCCTCCGACGATCGAGAAGCTTCACGCGTTACACCTGACGGCGATGGCCACGGCGTTTGAACAGCAACGCAGCTCCAGTCAACACGCCGAGCTCAGTTTCGAGGACCGCCTCGGCCTGCTCGTCGATACCGAATGGACCGCCCGCGAGTCCCGGAAACTGACGCAGCGCTTGCGCCACGCGAAGCTGCGCTATCCGGCGTCGCTCGAAGATGTCGATTTCAGTACGCCGCGCGGTCTGTCGCGCGAGGTCGTCTTGAGTCTCGGCACGGGCGGCTGGATCCGCGATCACCACCATCTG
>JANNEJ010000654.1:0-3284 GCA_031378585.1 Acidobacteriota bacterium
AGGTCGGCGAGCACCTTGCCCTGTTGGACCAGGGTGTGATGGTCGCCGGGCGCCAGTGCCTCGTGCATCCGCAAGTACTCCAGCGCCTCAGCCAGGTTGCCCGACGCCTGCAGCATGCCCGCCATCTCCATGAGCACATTCAAGTCTCGCGGGTTGAACGAGAACGCCCGTCGCGCCAGAAACTCGCGCCACGATGCGTCGCGGGCGCGCGTCGCGATGCCCGCGTACTTCAGCAGCATGTCGCCGTGGCGCGACTCTGCCACGAGCGCGTCGAGCAGCGGGTCGGCCGGCGGCACGAACGGCCCGTCGTAGGTGGCGTCGGGCACCGATGAGCGCCCGGCTCCGGACTCGGGGCGCCGATCGGCCGTTCGCATCAGGGCCACCGCCGGGCCAAAGGCGGGGTAGCTGCCTACCAGCGCGCGAAGGGTCCGCGCTGCATCCTCGCGATTCCCGCGTTCGAGCGCCACCCGCGCCAGCCCGAGGCCGGCATAGGCGCTGAGGGGCACGACCTGGCGCGACGCGACCCCAGGCGGTTCATACGGCGCTGCGCCCGGCGCATCTCTGGCGCGCTCGTAGGCGGCGCGCGCGTCGTCGAGCCGCCGCTGCTTGAAGGCCAGCTCACCGAGGCGAAACCACACAGGTCCGAAGTCCGGGGCGAGCCCGGCCACCCGTTCGAATGCGGTTCGGGCGGCACCCTGGTCACCCCGTTCTTCGAGCAGCAGGGCCCGCAAGTACGTCCATCGCCACTCCGCCGGCGCGACCCCTTCGCCCAGCGCGTAGGTCGTCATTGCATCAAGAGGGCGCAGGTTGGCGTGGTACGTTCGCCCCAGTTCGCCAATAGAGGCGGCCGTTGGCACGGCCCGTGCTCGGGCATCGGCCTCGACAATCGCTTCGCGAGTGGGGGCGGGCACCGCGCTCAAGTCGGGCAGGGCGGGCAGTCGCGCGGCCCCCGCGCGTTCGGTCACGACGCCGGCCGCCACCCAGGCAATGGCGGCGGCCGCCAGCACCACGGCACCCGCCCACCAGGGCACACCGCCTATGGTGCGCGGGAGCGCCATTCGTTGGTCCACGTCGTGAGCCGCGACAGCCGGTCGTAGGGCCAGCTCATATGCATGCCGCCGGTGACGAGGTCGACGCGTCTGTCGCCGTTGAGGTCACCCGCGGCGAGGGTGACCAGGTGCGTGGGCGCCGATGCCACGTCGTGAATCGTGAAGGTGGCGTGTCCGTCGTTCTCGAGCCACAGCAGGCTCTGCGCCGCAGGGTCGGCCCAGTTGTTGTAGGCGCTCACGACGGCGATGTCGAGATCGCCGTCGCCGTCGAGATCCGCGGCCTGCGGGCTCGAGGCGCCGGGGAGATCGGCAATCCTGTGATAGGTGAACGCCACGCCGCCCGTGTTCTCGAGCCACTGCAGTCCGTTCCAGCTCCGCCCGGCGGTCGTGGCGTAGTCGAAGGCGTCGCCGTTGCTGTAGACCACGTCGAGGTCCTGGTCGGCGTCGAGATCGGCCAATGAGATCCAGCTCGAGCCGAAGTCTTCATTGCTGGCGCCGAAGATCCGCGTGGGGGTGAAGTGGCCCGCGCCGTCGTTCACGTGCACGTAGATCTCTTCCCATTCCTGGCTCACGAGCGTGACGATGTCGAGGTCGCGATCGCCGTCGACGTCGGCAATCTCCGCATTGATGGTGCCCGACAGTTCCTGTAGCAGGTGACTTTCGAAGCGCCATCCGCCGAGGTTCTCGAGCCAGCGCGTCTCGCCCTGGTCGTAGCCAAACAGGGCGACCGACAGGTCGAGGTCGCCGTCGCCGTCGAGATCGCCCGCCCGGACGTCGGCCACGCGGGCCACCTTGTCGGCCACCACGTGCGGCGTGAACCGCTGGCGTCCGTCGTTCTCGAGCAGGACCACGGCGCCAATCCGCGCGTTGTTCGGGAACAGCACGCCAAGACTGGCCACGGCCACGTCGAGGTCGCCGTCAAGGTCGAGGTCCACGACCTGCACGTGCGCCGGGCCTGGCACGTCGGCGATCGACCGCTCCGTGAATCGGCCGGCGGGTGACTGCCGCACCCAGGTGACGCGATTGGTCGTCGCGTCGGCCGCGACGATGTCGTTCAGGCCGTCCTGGTCGAGGTCGGCGACCGCCACGTTGGCAATCATCGGGCGATCGTCCTTCTTTACCGCCTCGCCAATGGAGCGGGCGCGCAGGAAGTCGATGCGAGGCCCACGCACCACTGCCGGCGTGGCCTGAATGGTCGCCGTGACCGACGGCGCGGTGGCGGCCGGCGTGCCCACTACATCGGTCACGGCCAGTTCCGCCCGGCGCAGCTGCACCACGATGGCCAGCAGGGCGGCCACCAGGGCCGCCACGGTCAGCCCGGCGCCAAGTCGCGTCGACATAGGCGTCAACTATGGCGCAAGCCGGGTCACCTTGATCACGCCGATGGGCGGCGTGAGCTTCTGTGCCTCGGTGTTGCTGGTGCGATTGGCCGACGAGGGCGCCTGCTGAATCTTGCGCACCACCTCCATGCCGGACACGACCCGCCCGAACGCCGCAAAGCCCTGGCCGTCGGGATTGCGCATGCCGCCGAAGTCGAGTGACGGCTGGTCGTTGATGCAGATGAACCAGCCCGAGGTGGCGCTGTCGGCCGCGCCGCGCGCCATCGAGACCGCGCCGTCCTTGTGCAGCAGGCCGGTTGCGTTGGTGCGCTCCAGCTTGATGGGATCGAAGCCGGCCTTGGCCTTGTCGGCGTTGACGCCCGCCTGAATCACTTCGATCTTGATCGGGCTCTCGGGCTGGTTGTCCATCTTCACGGTGCGATGGAAGGTGCCGCCGTCGTAGTGGCCCGCGTCGACGTAC
Source organism: Acidobacteriota bacterium (assembly GCA_031378585.1). Taxonomy (GTDB): domain Bacteria; phylum Acidobacteriota; class Vicinamibacteria; order Vicinamibacterales; family UBA2999; genus CADEFD01. Next base: position 2,850 of record JANNEJ010000654.1, read on the forward strand.
TTCAGGAAGTTGGCGGTGGTGTTCGGCGCCTTGACCGCGTCGAGCTCGAGCACGATGTCGCCGAGCGTGGTCTGCACGCGCACGCGCACCGGCTTGGCGCCCGCTTGCGCGAAGGCCGAGGGCGCAATGGCGAACGTGAAGGCAAGAGCAGTGAGTGCGGTCAGGAATCGTGAACGTGTCATGAGTCTCTCCAAAAAGTGCGAGGGCGGATGCCGATGCACCCGCCCTCGCCGTGAATCCGGGCGTCAGTTCCGGGCGGCCGTGAGCCCGAGCCCCGAGCCCCGAGCCCCGAGTCCCGAGCCCCGAGCCCCGGGTCTCAGAATCGATACGTGACCGCGAACTGGAACGGACGGCCGGGGAACACCGCCGACCCGCCGGTGTGTTGCCCGAAGTTGGCCGCGCCGATGATGCCGACGTAGCCGTCGGAGGTGAGAT
>JANNEJ010000659.1:0-1894 GCA_031378585.1 Acidobacteriota bacterium
GAAATGCTCGACGCCGTGTCGACGTTCTTCCAGTCCGAACGGCTGAAGGATGTCACGAGCACCAGCACGCCGCCCGCCGAGCCGGCAAAGAAGTAGCGCGGTCGCCGGTGACGCGCCTTCGCGATCAGGTCGACGCCGCTCGCACACAGCTGGTAGCAGCCGGCATTCCTGCCGCCGAGGCCGCGTTCGATGCCGAACTGCTGATGCGCGACGTGCTTGCGTGGGACCGGGCCGCCTGGCTCACCCGGCGCGACGAGACCACCAGCGCGCATGCGGCACGAGCGTTTGGAGTGCTGGTAGAGCGACGGGCCGCGCGCGAGCCGGTGGCCTATATCCGGGGCGTGCAGGAGTTCTATGGCCGGGCGTTTCAGGTGCGCCGCGGCGTGCTCATCCCGCGTCCCGAATCCGAACTGCTCGTCGACGAAGCGGTCGCACGGCTGGCGGGACAACCCGCCCCGCGCGTGGCCGACATCGGCACCGGCAGCGGCTGCCTGGCCATCACGGTTGCCCTCGAGTGTCCGCGCGCGAGCGTGGTGGCGACCGACATCTCTGGGGAGGCGCTCGAGATTGCCAGGGCCAACGCAACCGCGCACGGCGTCGGCGCGCGCATCGCCTTCATGGAGAGGAGCTACCTGGACGACGTCGCCGGGCAGTTCGACGTGATCCTGGCGAATCCACCCTACGTGCCAGACACCGATGAGCCATCGCTGGCACCGGAGGTCGTCGCCCACGAGCCGCGCGTCGCGCTCTTTGGCGGACCAGACGGGCTACGCGACGTGCGGACGATCGTGGCCTTGGCAGCGACCGCGCTCGTGCCCGGCGGATCGCTGGTGATGGAGATCGGAGCGGGACAGTGGCCTGACGTGCGCGAGGCGCTGACGGCGGTGGGACTGGGCACTGACGCCCGCGTGCGCCACGACCTGCAGGGTATTGCCCGCGCGGTCGTCGCCATGCGCTGAGAGTCGCCGCTACCGATCCCGGCTTCGTGCCCTATACTCGCGCCATGAGCTGTCTCTTCTGCCGTATCGCTGCGGGTGAGATTCCCGCCACGATCGTCTTCGAGGACGACGACCTCGTGGCCTTCGAGGACCTCAACCCCCAGGCCCCGATGCACGTGCTCGTCGTGCCCCGCGCGCACATCGCATCAGTGAACGACCTGGCGTCCGGGCACGACGTGCTCGTGGGCGGGATGGTGCGCCGGGCGGCGGCAATTGCCGCTGAACGCGGCTACGCAGGGCCCGGTTTTCGCACCGTGTTCAACTGCAACGCCGACGCGGGCCAGACGGTGTTCCACATCCACCTGCATGTGCTCGGGGGACGGCCCCTGGCGTGGCCTCCGGGCTAGCAGCCTGGGCCCCCGCAGGCGCTAGTCGTCCTCCTTCGCTAGCAGGTACCGGCCCCGCGCGTGCGGCCGGTCCAGGAAGAAGTCGACGACGCGGTAGCCCTTGTCGAAATACGTCTCGAAGATCTCGCGCGTCTGCATGCGCCACTCGAGCGCCAGGTCGGGCGCGTCGCGCTGCATGTCGGTGAAGCCCATCGGGATCTCGAGCACCAGACGACGGTCGGCGCGCGCCAGGACGACGTCGGAGTTGGCGAGCCACGCCTGAGCAGGATGCGTGATGTTGATCGGCGCTGCGTCAGACAGTTCGCTCGTCGTGACCGCAATGAGCGACGCTGGCGCCACGCGCCGTTCGACATGGGGCTTGGCAATCCACCACTGCGCCACCAGTCGGTCCGTCGGCGTCCCCTTGTGCAGCAGGCTCGTGGATTCGCCGTAGACGTTGCGGTGGTATTCCTCGGCCACCACGCCCAGCTTCGTGAAGTTCAAGTGCGCGTTCATGGCCTGCAGCGGGTCGTAGGTCCACTCGATGAGCTCGTAGCCCTGCGCCAGCGC
>JANNEJ010000684.1:0-3870 GCA_031378585.1 Acidobacteriota bacterium
CGGCAATTCCGCTCGGACGCCTGGGCACGCCTGAGGAATTCGCGAACCTGCTCGTGTTCCTGGCCTCGGACGCCGGCCGCTACATCAGCGGCCAGGCGATCATCGTGGACGGCGGCGCCACGGCGGCGCTCTAGCCGCTAACCCTTCAGGTCTTCCCGCGGCGGCGAGAAGATGTCGAGCACGCGGCTGTTGACGACGGCGCGCCCCGAATGAGGCACGTTCCCGGGAATGGCGAAGACCATGCCCGGCGTGAGTCGGTAGGTCGCGCCGTCGATGAACAACTCGAGCTCGCCTTCGAGCATGACCACGGTTTGCTCATGCGGATGCTGATGCTCGGGGAACCCCGCGCCTGCCGTGCAGTCCACATACGACTGGGTCACGAGCGGCGTGTGCACGAGGCGGGCGGTGAACCCGGGGAACAGCTCGCGAGGGGGCAGGGTGTCGATCCGGTATGGGGGCATGTGGGCTCCAGGTGAGCCTCAAGGATAGCGCGGTCGTCTGACGACGGACAGTCTGACGACGGACTGCTAGCAGCCTGGCCCGTGCCGGGTGCACAATGGGGGCATCGCCGTGACGATGCCCCCTGCGTTCGTTCGTGTTGCCCTGCTGGTCCTGGCCGCCCTGTGGCTGGCACTCGCGCCCGTCACCGTGGGCGCGCGGCAAGACCAGTTGCCGACTGCGGCCGACGACCCGGCACGCTTTGCCGCGTTCCTGGAGGCGCTCAAGACCGAGGCGGTGACCCGCGGCATCTCGGACGCGGTGGCGGCCCGCGCGCTCGACGGGCTCCAGCCCTTGCCGGTTGTGGTCGCTCGCGACCGCGATCAGGCCGAAGCCGTGCTGTCCATCGACACGTATGTGCGCCGTCGGCTCACGGCCGCAACGGTGCGCAAAGCGCAGCGCATGTTCGCGCAGCACCAGCCACTGCTCGAGAAGATTGGCGCGACCTACGGCGTGCAGCCGAAGTACCTCGTGGCGGTGTGGGGCCTCGAGTCCAATTTCGGGGCGTTCACCGGCGTGCGGCCCACGGTACAGGCGCTTGCGACGCTCGCCTTCGACGGACGCCGGGGCGAGCTGTTCAAGAACGAGTTGTTCGACGCGCTGCGCATCGTCGAGCGCGGGCACGCCAATCTCGATGCGCTCAGGGGCTCGTGGGCTGGGGCGATGGGGCAGCCGCAGTTCATGCCGTCAAGCTACCTCAAGTACGCCGAGGACTTCGACGGCGACGGCACGCGCGACATCTGGCAGAGCAAAGCCGACGTCTTCGCCTCGATTGCCAACTACCTCAAGGCCTACGGGTGGGACAGCGAGGCCACCTGGGGACGCCAGGTGCGCGTGTCGGGGCCGGTGCACGAGACGTTTGCCCGCGCAGGGTCGCGCGGCGAGGGCTGCCGCGCCTCGCGGGCGTTGTCGGGGCGCCGGTTTCTCGCCGAGTGGCAGGCGATGGGCGTGCGCGCGGCCGACGGCGCACCGCTGCCGGCCGTGGAGCGGCTCGCATCGCTCCTCGACGCCGGCGACCGGCAGTTCCTGGTCTACGCCAACTACGAAGCCATCCTCGGATACAACTGCGCCAACGCCTACGCCCTCAGCGTGGCGATGCTCGGCGACCGCATCAACACTGGACCATGAGACACTTCAACGCAGGTCCCATGCCCTCCAGTCCCATGTCGCCTCGTCCACCGCTGTGGCAGGTGGCCGCTGCCGCGTTCGGCGCCGTGGCCGCCATGTCCATCGCCCTCTACTTCGTGAGCCAGGAGCAGACGCCGATTGCGCTGGTCGGCACGACGTTGTTCGTGGGTCTTGGCGGTCTCAGCTTCGACCTGGCCCGGCGCCGCGCCGGCGGCCGGTAGCGCGCCCGTCCGGCCCGCAGTCCCCGACGTCGCGTGCCCCGCAGGCTGCGTGATAGTCTGACTGGATGAATGCCAAGCTGCTGTCGGGGATGAACGAGCATCTCAAGCTCGAGTTCAAGGCGTCGCACGAGTACCTGGCGATGTCGGTGTGGCTCTCGGCGCACGACCTGCCAGGATTCGCGACCTGGATGCGCAAGCAGTCGGGCGACGAACTGCTGCACGCGCAGAAGTTCATCGATCACATGGTCGAGCGCGATCAGCAGGTGGCACTGCCTGGCGTGCCCCAGCCCCCCATGTCGTGGGACACGGTGGAGGCCTTGTGCACCCACGTGCTGCACAACGAGCAAGCCGTCACCGCCTCGATCAACGAGCTCTACGCGGTGGCTGAGGTCGCCAAGGACCGTCCTGCCGTCGTGCTGCTGCAGTGGTTCGTCAACGAGCAGATGGAAGAGGAAGCGGCCGCACGCGCCATCCTCGGACGCATCCGCCTTGGTGGCACCACCGGCGTCGGCCTGCTGATGATCGACCAGGAACTGGCGAAGGGCACCATTCCCGGCATGCCCGCGGCTGGCGCTGACACCGGCGCCTAGCGCACAGCCGTCAGCATCAGGCCCCCCGTGCAGGTGCGCCGCTGGAATACGGCCGCTGATGGGCCGCTCACCGAAGCCGCACTCCGGCTGAAGCTCGAGGCCCTCGGCTATGTCGTGGCCCGCGACGAGTACGCGCCCGGCACGCGATTCCCCGAGCACGCGCACGGCGTCGACACGATCGACGCCGTCGTGAGCGGGCGCGTCCGCCTGGTCGTGGCCGGACACACCGCGCAGCTCGGCCCGGGCGACTGGGTGGAGGTGCCGCGTGGGCGGCGGCATACGGCCACGGTGATGGGCGACGAGCCGGTCGTGAGCCTCGACGCCCTCCGGATGTAGGGAACGGAACTGACCATGAAGATCGTGATGTACGGGGCGGGTGGGGTCGGCGGGTACTTTGGAGGCCGGCTCGCGCAGGCGGGCTGCGACGTGTCGTTTGTCGCGCGCGGAGTGCATCTGGAGGCGATTCAGCGCGACGGCCTGCGGATTCTGAGTCCGAAAGGTGATGCGCACGTCACGTCGGTGTGGGCCAGCGCAGACCCTGCGACTCTTGGCGTGGCCGATGTCGTATTTCTCACCGTCAAGATGTACGACGTCGATACTGCGGCGGCCACCCTGGGCCCACTCCTCGGGCCCGAGACGATGGTCGTCACGCTCCAGAACGGCGTTGAGGCCACCGACATGCTGGCGGCACACGCTGGGCGCGCCCATACCGCAGGTGGTGTGGCCTATGTGGCCGCGGTTATCGACGCGCCTGGCGTGATTCGGCACACGGCCCTCGATGCGCTCATCGTCGGCGAACTCGACGGCGCGATGTCACCGCGGCTGGTGGCGCTGCGTGAGGCGGCGTCGTCAGCTGGTTTCACGTTCACCGCGAGTTCCCAGATCCGGGTCGACCAGTGGTCGAAGTTCGCGCGCCTGTCGGTGTTCAGCGGCATGACCTGCGTGACCCGCTCGCCGATCGGCGTGCTGCGCGCCGACGCTCGCCTGTTTCAGATGGTCGAACAGGCGGTCGACGAGACGCTGGCCGTCGGGCGTGCCCACGGTGTGCCGCTTGGCGACGCGGTCCGGTCGGATGTCTTTGCGATGTACCGCAGTGTTCCGCCGCAAGCCAAGTCGTCGATGCTCGAAGACCTCGAGCGCGGCAAGCGCCTGGAGCTACCCTGGTTGAGCGGTGCGGTGGTGCGGCTGGGTGCCGAAGTCGGCGTGCCTACGCCAACGCACGCGCTGATCCACACGCTGCTGCAGCCGTTCGTCAATGGCGGCACCCCGCTCATGACGTAGCCGTCGCGATTTCCATGCCATCGGGGTCAGACCCCGATTACATGTCACCTGCCGTCATAGGCAACTTTGCCGTTCACCACGGTGAGGCGGACGCGAGCGTCGAGGAGCTTGCCGGGTTCCGTGGCGCCGAGTGTCAGCGGGTCCACCGAGAG
>JANNEJ010000426.1:0-1924 GCA_031378585.1 Acidobacteriota bacterium
CCGCGTCAGGCGATGGGCGGCCGGCGCCGGTGCCACTCGGTCGCCTGTTCGTAGGCGTGTCCGACCCGGAACAAGGAGAATTCGTCGAATGCCCGGCCATACAACTGCAGGCCAATTGGCAGCGCCGGCGGCCCGGACGAGAACCCGCAGGGCAACATCAGGGCGGGCAGGCCCGTCATGTTGCCAAGAAACGTCGTGCCGCCGCGGAACCTCGTGGCCTTCGACCCGGGCTTCACGTCGGTGGCCGCCAGGGCGGCCGTCTCGAGCGGCGGTGGCAGCGCCTCGCCCCCGGGCACGGCCATCACGTCGCACTGCGTGAACACGGTGGCCATCTCGCGCATGAGCAGCGTGCGCACGCGCTGCGCCTTGAGGTAGTCAGTGGCCGAATAGAAGCGCGCCGCGTCGAGCCGCTCGCGCACTACCGGGTCGAACAGCTCGGGCGATGTGCGCAAGCGCTGCTCGTGGAAGGTCGCGGCCTCCGCCATGGCCACGATCCAGCCCGCCGACGTGGCGTACTCGGCATGAGGCACATCGACATCGACCACGGCCGCGCCGAGGGTGCGCAGCAAGTCGAGCGCGGCGCGGAACGCGGCGTCGATCTCGGGTGCGAGTCCGGCCGCCAGGAACCGCACCGGCACTCCAATCCGCAGGCCGCGGATGTCGCCGGTCAGGGCCCGCGAGTAATCCGGCACGGGATCGGCCGCGCTCGACGCGTCCAACGGGTCGTGTCCGGCAATGGCCTGCAGCATCAGCGCCGCGTCGGCGACCGAGCGCGTCATCGGTCCGGCGTGGTCCAGCGTCCAGGCCAACGTGGTCACGCCGTGGCGACTGACCCGCCCATAGGTCTGCTTCAGGCCGACGATTCCGCAGAAATTGGCCGGCCCGCGAATCGAACCGCCCGTGTCGGTGCCAATCGAGAGCGGTATCATCGCGGCCGCCAGCGCCACACCCGACCCGCTCGACGAGCCGCTGGGCGTGCGGGTCAGATCCCACGGATTGCGCGCTGGGCCAAACCCCGACACCACGCCACTGCCCATGGCGAACTCCAGCAGGTTGAGCTTGCCCGCCAGCACCGCGCCGGCCTGAGCGAGCCGGTCCGTGATGGTCGACTCGTGCTCGGGCACCAGCGTCGCGGTCACCTTGGACCCGTTGGTGGTCCTGACGCCCTTGGTGGCCAGAATATCCTTTGGAGCGTAAGGAATGCCGTGGAGTGGCCCGCGGTAGCGCCCATGGCCGATCTCACGCTCGGCCTCGGCGGCCTGGCGCCGCGCGAGGTCTGCCGTGACCGTAATGAACGCGTTGGTGTGGGGATTGAGCTGGTCGATGCGCGTCAGATAGGCGTCGACGAGTTCCACCGGAGACAGCTTCCGGGCGCGGATGAGCGCGCCCTGCTCGCGCGCGGACAGAAACAGGACGTCGGTCGAGACCGGCATCGGCGTTACCTGAGCGGCGCGAACACGAGCGCCGGCTCGATGGCATCGTCGAGCACGAGCTCGCGCACGACCTGAATCTGTTCGAGGTTTCGCTGCACGGCGCGTTCCGCCACGACCATCCGGTCGGCGTCGAAGGACCCGTCGAGGAGCCGCGCGGCCTCGCGCAGCGTCGCGGCGCTCACGGCCGGCCGGGCCTGCGCGGCCAGAGCCACGGCGGTGGGGCCCCCGAACCCGAGGGCCGCCAGAATATGCAGCACGCAACGTCGGTCGATTGCGTGGTCAGGTGCGTTTCGCATGGGAATCACTCCAGAACAACTTTTGGCGGCCACCGTGCGTCATAGCTGGTGTGGCCAAGACGGGGACGCTAGTGTCGCGTCCCGGAAGTCCTGTTGCATTCGGGGCGCGATGCATCCCGCCCCGCGGCGTTGCTCGTCGCTCAAATACACTCAGTATTCTCGCTCCTCGCGCCTTGCGGGCCGGGCGCCTCGCGT